>JBJOEU010000008.1:0-13273 GCA_046049115.1 Pseudomonadota bacterium | reverse complement strand
TTCATTCAAAACCATAATTACTTACAGCGTTCGAAGAAATTGCTCATCTTCTTTACTTAGCAACCCATTAGCTCTTGCTGATTTAATTAAATCAGGTCTAAGCTTCAACGTCAGCTCTAAAGACTTCTGCCGACGCCAATCCGCTATTTTAGCGTGATGTCCGCCTAAAAGCACGTCCGGAACCGATAAATTTTCATATATTTCAGGGCGGGTGTAATGAGGATAGTCCAAAAGACCATTTATAAAGCTATCCTGGACCGCAGATTCGCCATCACCTAGGGCACCTGGAATAAGGCGAATGACCGCGTCCATCATGGTCATGGCAGGTAATTCGCCGCCAGAAACCACAAAATCACCCATTGAAAGCTGCAAATCGACGTTTCGATCAATAAAGCGCTGGTCAACAGCCTCATAACGACCGCAAATAAAGGTTAAATTACCGTAATTGAGGATATCTTTCGCTATCTTCTGAGAAAAGACCTCTCCCTGGGGGGCAAGTAGGCAAATTGGACCAGAAACAACGTTTTGAGACTGATGAGCTGCTTTAATAGCAAATAGCGTATCTTCTAGCGGTTTTGCCATCATGACCATGCCGGGGCCACCGCCATATGCACGATCATCCACAGTCTTGCGGGGATCGGGGCAATAATCTCGAGGATTCCAGAGTTTGACGCTCGCAAGGGCTTGCTCACAAGCGCGCCCAGTAATACCCCACTGCGTTAAAGCAGAGAACATTTCAGGAAATAAGGTAACTACATCAAAGCGCATATTGGAGATCAATGACTTTTCTAATTACCAGTCGGGTTGCCAGTCTAGGGTAATCAGTCTATTGGGCAAGTCAACATTTTGCACCGCTTCTTTTACAAAAGGCACCAACTGTTTTACTGTTTTGGTTTGTGCATCGCCAAGAGCAATGATTCCATGAGCGCCGTTATCGTTAACATCAAGCACCTCACCAAGACTTTCGCCCTGAAGGTTGATGGCCTTACAACCGATTAGATCAACCCAGTAATAACTATCGCTATCCGTATTAGGAAATACTTCACGCGTGACTAAAATGCGAGCACCCTTTAAAGCCTCAGCCTGATCGCGATCAGCAATGCCATCCAAGGCAATCACAACCGTGCCGCTATGCATCTTGGCCTGCTTCACTTGATACAAAGTCAATGAAGCCTGCTCGTGAGACAAAGCTACTCCAGCACTCCGACGAGGGATGAGGGATAGCCAAAGTTCTTTGCTAGATAAGAGAGCAACGGGTTCGGAAGAATGAGGGCGAACCTTAATCTGACCCTGTAAGCCTTGAGCGTCTTGGACTACACCGAGCTCAATCAAATCATCTAGGGAAGGTGTATTCATATCGAAGCCACCTCAACTCCCCAAATAACACTACCAGTAAATTCTGCTACCAAAGACTTTGTCGTCAAGAGAAAGTCTTTGGATTTGAAGGTCTTAAACCGCAGGATTGTTTTTGATCAAACGAACTACAGTTGGAGAGATCTGCGCGCCAACACCAGTCCAATAGGTCAAACGATCTTGAGCAATACGCATTGCCTGCTCTGTCGCTGCTGCCTGTGGATTGAAGTAACCAATACGCTCGATAAAGTTCGAGTCGCGACGATTGCGCTTGTCTGTAGCCACGATGCTATAAAAAGGGCGCTTCTTTGAACCGCCGCGTGCCAGTCGAATGACGACCATACTTATTCCTTAAAATCTAAAATGAAAACAGGTTGATTACAACCCAGTGAAATTACTACAAAATCTTGGGCTCCAACTATGCGAGCAAATTAACAAAACAAATGCACGGTATAGCGGAAAACCTCATATTCTAGACGAAAACCCCTACTTGATCCACCTATTTAAGCGAACGTCTCTTTAGCTTCAACAGTAGAATAGTATTTGGTGAAATATAAAATTATTATTAAAAACAACAACTTACAAAAATATTGCCATGAGAACAGCCACTTTTAGCCCCTCCAAAGGCCCTCTAGAGCGCTTTTTTCTCACTCTTTCTTTCCTCAGTTTAGGATGTTTGACGGCCTGCGCCAATGTCATCCCGCCCTGCACCGCTAAAACCAGTCCTCCGAGTAGTGAGTTTCGCAATACTAAATGGGAGCTCGTTCGCTGGAATCTTGCACCCAACAGCAATGGGGAGGTACGCGCCCGACAAATTCCCCAAGGCGAAAATAGCAATCCCATCCAGATCACTTTTGATGCCAATGGCGAGCGCGTCAGCGGATCAACTGGCTGTAATCGCTTTACTGCACGAATTACAGAGAATGCCAGAGGCTTTACGCTAGATCAAATCGTCAGCACAAAGATGGTCTGCACACCCCAACGCATGGAATTAGAAAATGAGTTTCTCTACGAATTAAATGATTACCGTTCGATTGTGCGCAACGGCGACCAACTGCTCATGATTGGCGCAGATCGCGAAGTCCTCAGTTTTATGCAAAAAAGCAATTCATCGAAATAAACAATAGTTCACCATTGCAACAACCCATCACTGAAAGTCTGAATGAAAAAGTACAAACTCCTATTCTGCTCACTTGGATTATTTTTTCCTGGAACTGGCTTGAACTGTTTTTATTTACAAGGATTGAAATCCTTCTGGGGCTGGGCGCAACTAATTTCTTTCATCGGCGGAATCGCTGGTTGGATGATTCTTAAAGATACGCACTTTCACTCTGCACCAGGCTGGGTACTCATTACCTTCGGTTTCATCACCCTTGAAGCCAGCTGGCTAACCACCATCGCTTATGGCTTACGCGCCGATGAAAAGTGGGATGCCCAATTTAATCCAGGCTTAGAGCCCAGTAGAGCAACTCAATCCGGTTGGCCAGTTGTGCTGACGGTGATTTTTTCTTTGGTCTTGGGTGCCGGTGTGATGATGACTTTCTTGGCGATTGCGTTTGAACAATTTTTCATCTCCCAACTTCAAGAAGCAAGAAAGCTATCCCAGTAATGCAGATAGCTTTCTATCTTAAGTACACCTCGTTAATAAACGGGGTGGGCTCTATGAAAGTGCTTTAGTTAATTCAGGAACAGCTATATTCAAATCAGCGACTAAGCCATAATCAGCCACGCTAAAAATGGGTGCCTCTGGATCTTTATTGATTGCCACGATCACTTTGGAATCCTTCATGCCGGCTAAGTGCTGGATCGCACCAGAGATACCTACAGCAACGTAAAGCTGTGGCGCCACAATCTTGCCAGTCTGACCGACCTGATAATCATTGGGAACATATCCAGCATCAACTGCAGCACGTGATGCGCCCAATGCAGCGCCAAGCTTATCTGCCAACGGCACAACAATCTCTTGATACTTCTCACCAGAACCCAAGCCGCGACCACCTGACACGATGATTTTTGCGGCAGTCAATTCTGGACGATCAGACTTCGTCAGCTCACGACCCACGAAAGAGGATTTACTAAGAACCTCAGCAGCCGCTTGATTCTCTAACGTAGCTGATCCACCACTCGCAGCAACCGGATCAAAACCAGTAGTACGAACCGTAATGACCTTAACTGAATCGCCAGACTGCACGGTAGCAATCGCATTACCTGCATAAATTGGGCGTTCAAAAGTATCTGGCGATACAACCTTAATGATGTCTGATAGTTGAGCAACGTCTAACTTTGCGGCAACGCGTGGCAAGACATTTTTCCCATTGGCCGTCGCTGGCGCAAGGATGTGGCTATAGCCATTAGCAATAGAAAGAATCTGGGCAGCCAAGGGCTCAGCGAGTTGATCAGCTAAGGATGCTGCATCCACCTGGATGACTTTGCGCACTCCAGCAATTTGAGCTGCAGCAGAAGCGGCTGCAGCAGTACCACTACCAGCAACCAATACATCCACTTCAGGAGAGCATTGCAAAGCAGCAGCAACAGCGTTGAGCGTAGCGGCTTTTAAGGATTGATTATCGTGTTCAGCAATAACGAGTGCGGCCATTTAAATTACCTTCGCTTCATTTTTAAGTTTATCGACTAAGGCAGCAACATCAGTCACCATCACACCTGCGGATCGCTTGGGCGGCTCTTCTACCTTGAGAGTTTTAAGGCGTGGGGCAATGTCAACACCTAACTCTTCAGGCTTCACGATTTCTAAGGTCTTCTTCTTTGCCTTCATGATATTGGGCAAAGTCACATAACGTGGCTCATTCAGACGTAGATCAGTAGTAATGACTGCAGGTAGGGTAATGGCAATAGTCTCTAGACCGCCATCAACCTCACGTGTGACGCTGGCCTTGCCATCAGCAACCACTACTTTTGAGGCAAATGTTGCTTGTGGGATATCCATCAAACTTGCCAACATCTGGCCGGTTTGGTTGCTATCGTCATCAATCGCCTGTTTGCCTAGGATGATGATTTGAGCTTCTTCTTTTTGGCTGAGCGCCTGCAGAATTTTTGCAACAGCTAAGGGCTGCAAGTCAGCATCAGCCTCTACTAAAATGGCGCGATCCGCACCAATGGCCATCGCAGTACGCAGTGTTTCTTGGCATTGAGTAGGGCCTGCTGATACCACCACTACCTCGGTTGCGACACCGGCCTCTTTCAATCGTACGGCTTCTTCGACGGCGATTTCATCAAAAGGGTTCATGCTCATCTTGACATTAGCCAGATCGACCCCAGAATGATCTGACTTCACCCGAATTTTGACGTTGTAATCTACAACGCGTTTGACTGCTACCAAGATTCTCATGCTAAGTTCTCAATTATTTGAAGTGACTCTCTTATTTTATCTTCCTGTTGCGATCTATGCCCAAAGATGATCTCTTGCAATCTGGTTCTAGATATCGGCAAGAGCCTTCACATGAGCCACCACGCTTCGACCCAAGGCGGATAGGTTGTAACCACCCTCTAAGCAGCTAACGATGCGACCTTGGGCATATTGATTGGCAACTCCTTTGAGTTGCTTAGTAATCCAGGCGTAGTCGTCCTCCACTAAGCCCATTTGACCTAAATCATCCTCACGATGGGCATCAAAGCCTGCAGAAATGATGATGAGCTCTGGCTCAAAATCCCGCAGACGTGGCAACCATTGCTCCTCAACTATCGAACGCACTACATCACCTCGAGTGGAGGCCGGTAAGGGGACGTTCACCATATTGCTCGCTCGATCTAAGCCGCTATATGGGTAAAACGGATGCTGAAAGAAACTACACATGAGTACATTGGGATCATTAAAAAATGCCGCTTCGGTACCGTTGCCGTGATGCACATCAAAGTCAATGATTGCTACCCGTTCAATGCCGTATGTCTCCATCGCATAACGCGCAGCTACAGCAACGTTATCAAAAACGCAAAATCCCATTGAGCGGGTTGGCTCTGCATGGTGCCCAGGAGGGCGAATCGCACAAAATACATTTTCAACCTCGCCCTTCATTACCGCATCAACACCAGCGATAGCAGCGCCAGCTGCGCGTAGAGCAGCACTCCAAGTGTGGGGGTTCATGATAGTGTCACCGTCGAGCATAAAGTAACCACTCGCTGGTGAGCGCTCTTTAACAAAGGCAATATGATCTGGGCTATGCACTAACTCTAGCTGCTCTTCAGTTGCCAATGGGGCATCTAGGTGATGCAGAAGGCGATCGATGCCACTACGAATTAACTGATCATTGATTGCCTGAATACGCTCTGGGCACTCGGGATGATGGCTACCCATCTCATGTTTTAAAAAATCTGGATGAGTTATGTATCCTGTTGTCATTACTAGAAATCCTCAATAGCAAAACTGTAGTTTTTATAATCTAATTAAACCTGCCAACTCTTCAAAAATCCATCCTCATACCCATGAATTTTCGCGTCTCCTACCTTCCCCTAACACTATTAGCAGTGCTACTACTTAGCGCCTGCTCCAATACCCGTGTTCAGCAAGTTAGTGCTACAGAGACTATCGTAAACCAGTCTGAGGATGTTGCGACAGAAGCCCGTTTTAGCCAAAACCTCAACCAGTTAATTACTCAAATTGCTCAAACCCAAGGAATCCCTCAGGCAAGCCTTGAATCGGGCTTCTCGGATACCAAAACGATTCCCTCCATTCGCAAATTGGTGCTACCCCCATCGGGTAGCTTTAAAAAGAATTGGATGGCCTATCGCAAGCGCTTTATTGAGCCAGTTCGCCTGAAGGCTGGCAAAAATTTTTGGGAACAAAACCAGACATTCTTGAGTAAAGTCGAGCAAGAATCTGGTGTACCAGCTGAGGTCATTGTGTCCATCATTGGAATTGAAACCATCTATGGTCGTCAAACTGGAAATTTTCGAGTAAAGGATGTACTTTCTACCTTAGCCTTCAGCTATCCCGATACCCCCAATAAAGCAAGCAGAGAGCAACTCTTTAAAGATCAGCTTCAGGAGCTCATTCTCATGTGCTGGACTGAGGGCGGTGGCAGCTTACCAGCAAACAATAGCAATCAAGGATTGAGCCCATCTCGCTTTAATAACTGCCTCAATCAAAATAGCTCCTATGCAGGTGCAATTGGCTTGCCGCAATTTATGCCTGGCAGTATCCGTAACTTTGCAGTGGATGGCGATGGGGATGGTCGAATTGACCTTAAACAAAGCCCCAAAGATGCTATTGCCAGCGTTGCCAACTTTATGAGAAAACATGGCTGGCAGCCCGGTATGCCGATTTACTTCCCCGTACAGGAAGCGGCGATTAGCGATGCAAGGCTCCTGGCTGATGGTGAGCCTCAACTGAAATACACAATTCAAGAACTCATTACAAAAGGCATTCTTAGTAACGAGCGAGGCGACCTTCAATCTGGTGGTGTTGAGCCACAAAGCAAGGCACTCATTGTTGATCTTCCTTATCCCGATAAAGATGGCAATGATCAGGTGCGCTATGTAGTTGGCTTAAATAACTTTCTGACGATTGTGCAATACAACCGCAGTTACTTTTACGCACAAAGTGTTGCAGAGTTTGCAGAAGCCCTAGGGTATAAAAATCAAAGCGTAGTTCCTACCCCAGCCACTAAAGCGAAGTCAGAAACAAAGTCAGGTGAGCCAGCCAAGTCCAAACCGAAGAAAGCTGCTAACAAGAAAAAGCAAAAGCAGACTTAATACACTCCAAGCTAAATGTATTACGCTGGGAAAACTCCTGTAGAAAGATAACGGTCACCACGGTCGCAGACAATAAATACAATCGTTGCGTTCTCAACCTGGCGAGCGATTCGCAAGGCGACCACCAAAGCACCACCCGCTGAAATGCCACAGAAGATACCCTCCTCAGCCGCAAGGCGGCGAGCCATTTCTTCAGCATCCGCCTGGCTCACATACTCAATACGATCAACCTTATCACCCTGATAAATCTTGGGAAGATACTCTGGAGCCCATTTACGAATACCGGGGATCTGCGAACCCTCTTCCGGCTGAGCGCCAATAATCTGAATATTGGGGTTCATGGTTTTTAGGTAAGTGGAGACTCCGGTAATCGTTCCAGTGGTGCCCATTGATGATACAAAGTGCGTTACCTGGCCGTCGGTATCACGCCAGATTTCTGGACCAGTAGTCTCGATATGAGCGCGTGGATTATCCGGATTTGCAAATTGATCCAATAATCTACCGCGACCCTCTTTTTGCAATTGCAGTGCATAGTCGCGAGCAAACTCCATACCACCAGAGGCTGCTGTCAAAATTAACTCAGCACCATAAGCAGCCATACTTTGTCTACGTTCAATACTTTGATTTTCAGGCATCACCAAGACCATCTTATAGCCCAGCATTGCGGCGGTCATTGCCAAAGCAATACCAGTATTACCGCTGGTAGCCTCAATCAGGGTGTCGCCAGGTTTAATTTCGCCACGCTCTTGTGCGCGCAAGATCATCGACAGCGCAGGCCGGTCTTTTACCGACCCCGCTGGGTTATTACCCTCTAACTTTCCTAAGATCAGATTATTTTTGGAGTCGTTTTCAGCGCCCGGAATGCGTTGTAAACGAACTATGGGTGTATTACCCACGGTCTGAGAAATAGTTAAGTAAGAAGGTGTGTTCATGAAACCATTTTAGCCATAAGCTAGGCTAGACGTAAAAGGGTTTAATTTCGGCGACTTGGCTCCGCACGATCCGAATGATGGCGAGAACCACTTTGGCCGCGTGAGCCACGCCTGCTAGCCTTTGGGCCCTCTTTATTGGTGCGGCCATGCGGCTCACGAAAAGAACTCGGCGCCTCAATAGTTAAGCCGTTATCCACCATCTTTTCTACAGATTTCATACCAATTCCACGAACCCGTTTTTGTAAATCATTGGCATCTTGAAAATGCCCACCATCTAAACGTTCGGCAATGATTGTTTTTGCCTTAGATGGTCCAATCCCTTTGATACTCTCTAACTCAGACTGAGTGGCGGTATTAACATTAATTGGTGAGGCGGCAGCTAAACCCGATACAGCTACAAATACTGAAAATACTAAGGACTTTAATAATTGATTCATTTAATCTCCATCAGTTAATAAAAAATCCACTTACACAAAGTGCAAGTGGATTAGTTACAACGAATGAGGATTCCAGCTGTTGACCAAATTTTGCGGACGACAATCAAATCAGGAAATGATTACTTAACCAATAATGCCCTTCAGACCAGTATAGATAGATACTGCAGTAGTTCCAAGCGCAACAATAGTTCCGCCGTATTCTTGCAACTTTTTCATGAGGCCATGAAGGCTTGTTGGGGAGATTCGCCCCTCCCCCAAGCCGGTAACAACCGCCTTAAGAAAGGGGTTGATCGCTGCTTTTCGTAAATGCCTTTGTTTGCTCGCATAGGCTACCCCACCGAGAAGCATCCCAGTTAGAAAGCTAAAGGCAATACTTGCGGAATACTCCAGAACTTCCCGCCATTCGAATGTATTTTGAGGCCAAATTGGAGACCCATCCACTAAGGAAGTCATCCAGCTCATGCCAATAACAGAAGCAATAGCTAAAAAAACTACCCCCATAAACCAAGGAAATAATTTGCGAGTGGTGCTTTTAAATAGGAAGTACCCAAAAGGTAAAGGTAGGATGATGGAGATCAACCTTAAGTACAAGGGCTTAGTATCGTAAACAATTGAGATCAATCCATGCGCGGCCAATAAGAGCGCAAGAGGAATGCCGATGTATATAACAATATCCAGCATCGATAAAGCAAGGCCTCTTGGCTCAACCTGCTTTTGAACTTGCTCATCTAGCAATAATTGCAATTCTGCAATGCGATGCTCATAGGCATCTTGGTTCGGAATCTCCTCAAGGCGCTTTTCAAGCTCCGCCACCTTCGCCATCATGGGCTTGAATAAATAGAGATCCCGAGTGCAGATCTTACAGACTGATGCCTCTTCAGCAACTTCGGAGAGGCAGTATGGACAATTCATCATTTAACAACTAGAGTGAAAATAGCATTTGTTTCTCGACCATCAGTATCTTTTGCTGTCACGCGGATTGTGTGAGAGCCCGAAGGTACATCTGCCTTTGAAAAATCAATCCCAGATGCACTAATGGAATTTTTTAATCTGGGCGTCAAATCTACAAAGGGGGATTTAATATAAACAACCTTGATTGAGGATGGATCAATCTTTCCTTCTCCGCGTGCTTCAAAGTTAACCTTGAAATCAAGCGGCGAACTAACCGGGGTATCAGCCTCCGGGGAAACCAGCTTCACCGATGGACCCCGGGAAATCCCACGCGTGGCCAACGCTCCAGACGCGGCTGGCAAAGCAGCCTCTTTTGCACTAATGAGAGGCGCCGCAGTAACCCATGAAGTTAAAAGCATGACACTAGTTAAAAACAAGATTTTAGTAAGCTTCATCATCATTCCAAAATAAGAAAAGTAGTTAAAAGTGGTTCTATAGATATTAAATCAATCGCCAACCACTACAAAAGGAGCCCAAAATAAGGGGTGCGCGTAAGAGTATTTCATCGTATTACCCTCTTTCATGCCGCCTTGATCGACTTGATAGAGCATAGCTTGCCGTAAAGCTTCTGACTTTGCGAGCCCTGGATTTTGCTGCTGACGTTTAAACAAGTCAGTCATCAACTGGCGCGAGGCCAGTGAATCTACGGGCCAGTTAGAAACTAACAAAGCTTTAGCTCCTGCAAAAAAGAATGCTCTACCTAGGCCGGATACTGCCTCAGATCCAGCACCCTCGCCAGCCGCTGTATTGCATGCTGACAACACCACCCAATCAGCATCTAACTTAAGGGCAATGACCTTATCCATGGTTAACAAACCGTCATCTTGATCTCCCGTCACCTCAGGGGATGACAAGGCAAGCGCCGGTTGGGTTAGCCCATTCAGCTCTCCGGGCACCAAGCCGTGGGTTGAAAACATAACTACCTTGCGGTCAGATAAGTCCATAGAGGTTACCTGCTTTACGCTAGCCTGCTTATGCAAAAAGATATCGCTTGGTTGGGCTCCAACCACTTTTCCAATTTCCTCAATCTCCAAGCTGGTATCAGGCAAACGCGGAAGTAGCGCTAACTCTGCAGAACTTACACCTGCAGTCTTTGGCGCACTTCTCAATTTCAAGGGTATTCCTCGTGTAGCCAACTGCGTGCCAACACTTTTTTGAGCGCTCTTTTCTTGAGCGCCGCTAAAGTAAGGATCGCCAAAACCAATAAAATTCTTTCGATTAGGATTTCCCTCTGGCAGACTGCGGAGAGCCGTTAATGCAGTTACAGAGGGGACCTGGGCTACTGCAATATCCCTTGTAAGCCACGGGATAGCCTTATATCCAGCAAATGCAATCCCCCCACCCTTAGGGGGCTGAGCGGTGACTTGAGTTACCAATAACGATATTGGTAGCTGACCAAGCTCGGCATGCGGCACAACCAACATGACTTTTTTACCCTTGAAGCCTGCTTCCACTGGAGCCAAAATCTCTTGATAGAGTTTGTAAGCCAATGCGACATCAAAAGGAGGAATCTCATCGATTGTCGATACGCCAGGATCGAGGGCTTTGCGCAGCTGGGCAACTTGTTTAGCCATTTGTTTGCGACCAACAGCCAATTGAGAAAATTGTGGTGCTCCCTGCTTACTTATTGCCCAGACATATCCAACGTTTTCCGCAAAATACCAAGAGACCAGAACTTCATCAGCTTTTAATAAGCGCTGAGTCCTCTCAATAGATGCTGGCTTTGGCTCAACAAGCTCCGCATAGTCAGGAAATTTTTTCTCTATCTCTTTCTTAAGGGATTCGCGCTGAGATTTAAACGCTTCGATATCAGTGCGAATTTTTGCTTGTACAGTAGGTAACTGTTGGTCAGGGGAAGCTGAGCGCAAACCAGTTAATAACTCTGAGAGTGTATTAATTCGTCTTTGTAAATCCTGCTCCTGCCTTGCAAGACTTGCTAGCTGAGCGTCTTTAATACTGGCTCTAGCAGCACTGGCAGTAAGCGCCCTCTGAACTCCACTACCCCTTGCAATATCAGCAATCTGGAATGCTTGTGCTGCAGCTGATGCCGCCTGCGATGGATCAGTCTTAGCAGTATGGGCTAGAGATGCCAGATAACTCTCCAGAAGAAATGTCATTCGCTGCTGTTGCTTAGTGCTCGTTGTATCATTTTCAGCATCGTTTCGTGCTTGATCGATCAAGATCGGCATAGATGCCTTATAAGCAGAATCGGCTTCCGTCCATTTATTTTCAGCCTGCAAACTTGCAGCCTCAAATGCCCTCACCATTGCTAGGCGCGGTGAATTTTTATCAGAGGCTATCTCAAGCTTTTTAAGCATCTGGCCAGTCATTTCAAAGGCCTGATTAGGCTTGTCAGTCTTGAGCATTGCCAATACCCAATCCAGATCTCCGAACTGATAACTTTTCGCCATTTCAGGATCGGTTTTAATTGCAGAAGCCATTTCCTCAAACACTTGATTTGCCTCAGCATATTTCCCATCCGCTACGAGTGCAGTTCCAAGCGATCTCTGTACCAAGGCAAGGGTAGTATTGGCACCGGTTGCTCCAGCAGCCTTGACCGTACTTAATGCCGCCCTTGAGAGAAGCACGGCCTCGGCATATCTTCCCTGTTCATTAATAATGACAGCAAGGGTGCGCAAACCGCGCGCAACCTCAATGGAGTTTGAACCAAAACTTGAGAGAGAAAGCGTAATGGATTTACGAGCATAGAACTCAGCATCAACTAGTTTTCGCTGCCTCAACAAAACATTAGCTAAATTTAACTCTCTATTTGAAATTTGAGTCACATAAACTCGGGGATTATTAGAAGCATCTGTGGCTGATCTAGCCTCATCTCCGACAACATCAATTTTTGATGAGCTATTTTTAACTTTCCCATATTGAATCTCAAGCAAATGCAGTGTTTTTCTAAGAGAGCGTTCACTTTCTAACCACTGCCCCTGACCGGAGAAATAAATTCCGCGAGCACTCTCATATGCGGCCTCCCAATTAGCCCCAAACTCCATATATGATCTAGACCTTTTTAAGATACTTAAGACCCCCTCAAGCGAATCAAGCGTTTTTTTCGCCGCCTCAAAGTTCCCCGAATTTACATAGAAGGTAAGCAGCAATCTACCCATGGTCATTTGAAAACCAGTTAAATTTGGCAAAGCTGATAGTTGATAGGCTTGAGCCTTCTGAATGATAGCAATTGCTTTAGTTTGCTTGCCAACTGAGTTTTCGAGCACGCTTAGAGCAATTAAGTCATTCAAATGCAGTCGTGGAATAGTAGAGGGGTGTTGATTTACTGCAATCTCTAAGTTTTTTAATGCTTCGCTAGTATTTCCCAAATCTTCATACGCTGCAGAACGTCTAGTGTAAAAATGATTTAATACCTCATTGTCCTGAGATGTTGGCAACGGAATTGCAACTACTTTCTTAGCTCGCTCTACGATGGCAAGATCAGGTTTAGTTTGCTCAACTAATTTGAGAATATCTTTGATATCTCGAGGGGGTGCTTTGATATTTTGCACATCAATATCAAGTTCATCCTTACTGGGCACAGATAAAGCTATAGATGGCGCTAATAAAATGCCCGCAGACAGAGTCAAAGCGGAGAAAAATGAGAATTTACGCATAGGAACTATTCTAGTTTTTATAAATAATATTAGCCCAAAAACTCAAGATGAAGATGTACCCTAGCTTGGTAGTTAACCTAACAGGCTATGAAGCAACTCATTTTCTTTATTAATTTCCTGCTAGGGGGCTTCCCAAAAAATCCGCATTAGCCGATAACCAAGCAATATAACGACTGACACCCTGCTCCACATTGAGGAAGGGTTCTGAATATCCAGCAGCACGCAGCTTAGTTAAATCTGCTTGCGTGAAGCACTGGTACTTGCCTTTTAGAGCATC
>JBJOEU010000007.1:0-18189 GCA_046049115.1 Pseudomonadota bacterium | reverse complement strand
CGCTCAATGTCCACGCGGAAAGTCACACCCAACTTCTCAGCAATGGTTTGTGCTTCAGCCATCATATTGCGAGCTAACTCTTTAGTCAGCGGATACTGGCAAATACCCTCCAATGTTCCGTGAGTCAAAGAGCTAATCGGATTAAAAGTCATATTGCCCCACAATTTCAACCAAATCTCAGAGCGAATATCTTCCAAGATAGGCGACTTAAATCCAGCGGCCGACATCATTTCAGATATCTTCTGAATCCGCTCGGTTTGCTGACCGTCTAACTCACCTAATGGGAAGCGATTCCCTTCAACGTGACGAATCACACCAGGAGCTTGAGTAAAGGTAGCTGGATACACTACGCACCCAATAATGTTATTGGGGTTAATTGCATTCTTAGCAACACCACCCGCATCGACCGTTTCAACGGAGTGATCCTGATAGTCGCCACCCAACTTCTGGAAGTACCACCAAGGAATCCCGTTTTGCATCGGAATTAAAATCGTTTCTGGCCCTATGATTGCGGCAAGATCTTCAATAACTGGCTCAACTTGGTGGGCCTTTACCGCCAAAATCACGACGTCTGGCGTTTCGGCATCCCGAATTTTTTCAACCGCTTTTACCTGTGCCACCAAAGGCTCAGGTTGGTCATCCATAATTAATGCGAGGCCACGCTCTTTGATTGCCGCCAAGGTGGCGCCACGTGCCACTACCGTTACGTCATTGCCGGCTCGCGCCAACATGACAGCAAGATAGCCGCCAATCGCACCCCCTCCACCGATCACACAGATTTTCATAGGAACTCCATAAAGATAAAAAATTTTGAATTAATCTCATATTAGAGGAGAACATTTGGGGGTGCAATAAAATATTGAAACTCTATTTATCCAATACGCCTGAGCACGCTGTTGGCCTCGGTCCCGCTATCAATCCACCCAATAGCATGCCGATAATGCTCGCTAAAAGGCCGGCTAATTGAGGGGGTAGGATTGCTGTCGGGGCCATCATTTCGCAACCAATCCAGGTCACTAAACCGCCTAAAACAGCTAATAAACCGCCTAAAGAATTTGCTCTTGACCAATACACTCCAAATGCCAGGGGCACAAAAGCGGCTACTAGGGTGATCTTGTAAGCATTTTCAACCATCTTAAAAATGGATAGCTCCGAATTAATTGCAAAAAAGGTTACCGCAACTGTGAAGCAGAGGACGGTGATTCGCATGATCTTCAGCAAGTCTTGATCAGATAGATGCTTAAAAAGCCCGCGCACAATATTTTCAGCGAAAGTGACAGAGGGTGCCAACAAAGTGGCACTGGCGCAACTCTTAATGGCCGATAGTAAGGCACCAAAAAACATCACCTGCGCAATCAAGGGGGCGTGATTCAGAATGAGCTTAGGTAAGATCATTTGTGGATCAGTGTCTATGTATTGCTTTACCAAATCAGGACTGATGATGGTTGCTGAATAAGCCAGGTATCCGCCCAATAAGGCTGCCTGAACAGCAATATTGACGTTCTTAGAAGAGGTAATCCGCTGAAAGACATCTTGCTGAGGAATGGAGCCCAACATCATGGTGCACAAAGCCGCGGTAAAGCCCAAAATAGAGGCGAGGTTCATATCAGGCCAAAAATTAGAAAATTGGCCAGCTGCAAGCGCATGATCAAAAACGATACCCACTCCACCGGCTTGAGTTGTCATCTCCCCACCAATGTAGAGCATGCCCACCACAATAATGATCATTTGAATGAAATCGGTTATTGCTACTGACCACATGCCGCCAAACAATGTATAAATCAGCACACTCCCAGCACCAATCAACATGCCGGCCGTTTGTGTGATGCTGCCATCAGAAACTACATTAAAAACCAAGCCGAGGGCTTTAATTTGAGCTGAAACCCAGCCCAAATAAGAAATTACAATACAAAGGGTAACGAGCACTTCAACGGTACGACCGTATTTCTCCCTAAAGAAATCACCGATAGTGAGCATTCGACGGTTATAGAGGTGGCGAGCAAAAAATAGGCCGACCAATATGAGGCATAAAGATGAGCCAAAAGGGTCAGATACGATTCCCCCTAAACCCTCCTTTAAGAAGGTTGCAGGAATGCCTAGAACCGCCTCAGAGCCAAACCAAGTAGCAAATACGGTGGCGGTAACAATAGGTAAAGGAAGGCTATGACCTGCCGCGGCAAAGTCGGCAGTATTTTTAACTCTTAGCGCAGCCCATAGTCCAATACCTACCGAAACCACCCAATAGATGATGACAAACCAAATCAACATCGCCTAATTTCTCCTTCTGGAATTTGCACAAATTATATGGCTTTGTTACTTATGCCATTTAAGCAATTAGGGCTAAATTTGGGCGTGCTGGTCTGACATAATTCAGGGGTGAATTCCGCCATGCACCCTAAAGAGAACCCCAATAGCGATTTGGACTATCAAAAAGCGATTTTGGGTTCTGTATCGCGCACTTTTGCGCTCACAATCCCTCTCTTGCCGCCAGCGATTGAAGTGGTAGTTGGCAACACCTATTTGCTGTGCCGCATTGTCGACACTATCGAGGATGCAGCTGAACTCAATCCAGCACAAAAACAGCACTTATCTAAGCTATTTTTGGAGGCAACGCTAGGAACTATTTCAGTGGCCTCATTTGTAAGCCCCTGTCTAGATGCTCTCAGGGGTTATTCCAATGTTGATGAGCTTGATTTAATTGCGCACACCCCGACTGTTCTTCGCATTCTGCATACTTTTCCAGATAGGGATCAGGCAGCCATTAACCGCTGTGTTTCGATTATGTCTGATGGCATGTCCCATTTTCATAATCGACAATCGCGTGAGGGATTAAAAGACCTCGCAGAATTTGAAGAGTATTGCTATGTGGTGGCTGGCGTAGTGGGAGAGTTATTGACAAGCATCTTTGGCTACTATTCTCCCGAGTTTGCGAAACGCATTCAAGGACATGAGCAGTTAGCCATCGCTTTTGGTCAAGCCTTGCAAATGACCAATATCCTGAAAGACTCACCAGCAGATCGTGCACGTGGAGTCTCTTGGAAACCAGCGCAGATGAGCGAAGTAGAGCTTCTGAAGATTGCCTACGAAAAACTTCAAGACTCTATGAGCTACATTATTTTGCTTCCGGAGAATGAAATCGGCATGAGACGCTTCTGCTTCCTCGCTTTCGGGCTTGCCGTCATGACACTTGAAAAAATTACCAGCAGAAAAGAATTTAGCAATCAGTCTGAAGTGAAGCTTTCTCGAAATACCGTTTGGATTTTTTACGCCTTCACAAAGATCGCAGCCGGGAGCGGGCTCCTGATGAAAGCCTTCTTTTATGCAGCCTCTAAGCAACTCCGAAAACTCTCTGAAAAAAATACTTAAAGCGCACCCTCATGCTTTAAGAGCCAAATTTTGATCCGGCGATAAAAACCCGGACTATCTTCTTTCATAAAACCCCCAAGACCTTGTGCCTGTGGCATGGAGCAATCAAAGGATAAGGGTTAGCACCGCAGGCAGTCCCGACTGCACGAGGTCCACTTTTAATCTGTTTTGCAATCTCACCATAGGTAACGGTCTTTCCCACCTCAATGCCAAGAGTGGCATTCCAGACTTTTTGCTGATGGGCTGTTCCAGCCGGCTTGAGCGGGACATCAAATGTTGATGACGCGTCACTGAAGTATTGGGCACACTGTTTTGAGAAAGCTTTCGCCAAGGCATTCCTCGGAGGAATCAAGGTAGCATCTGGTGGCAAATAATCAATTTTTGAAATCATCAAACTGCCATCTACCAACTCAGTTTGCACGCCTAAATGCCCAAAAGGGGCGGGTATAACGCAATACTCGACTGATCTCAGGGTAGACATGCGGAAGATTCTGACACAGATTGAGGGATAAACTCAGACAGGATTCCAATGAAGCTATAGCTAGTGAAATGGCACTTTGCTATATTGGTTGTTCCTTATTCTTTGCAGGCACAACTGATGGACACTTTTTTTGATGATTGGCCTTTTATTGGCCAAGTCGCATTAGTCCTATTCCTACTCGCACTATCTGGCTTCTTTTCTATGGCCGAAACCAGCATGCTTTCCTCCAATCGTCATCGCCTACGTGCCATGGCTCATGGTGGTAATGCTGGAGCTGCACTTGCCGAGCGACTACTAAAGCGGATGGATTCGCTGCTTTCAGTGCTACTGATATCCAATAACCTCATCAATACCATTCTGCCAATTTTAGTTACCGGTATTGCATTGCATATTTTTGGTGATAGCGGCCTAGTGTTATCGATCGCCACTTTGGTTGTTGCCCTACTCATCATTATTTTTAGTGAGATCACTCCGAAAGTAATCGGCGCCGCCTTCCCAGAAAAAATTGCGAGTAATGTTGGCTGGTTCATTCTCCCCCTTACCTTTGTACTTAAGCCACTACTTTGGTTTATTAATAGCTTTGTATCGGGGCTAATGAAGGTATCTAGATTGCAAGCATCGACTGATAACGGGGTTATGAGTAAGGAGGAGTTGCGCAGCTTAGTTCTGGAATCCAATCGATTCGTTTCTGCACACCATCGCAATATCTTGCTAAACCTTTTCAATCTTGAAAATATCTTGGTTGATGATGTGATGACGCCACGCTCAAAAATCGAAGTGCTGGATCTCTCTCGGCCTATTAACGAGGTGGTAGAACAGCTAGAAACTTGCTATCACAATAAACTTCCGGTGTGCGATGGCGACTCTGAACGTATCGTTGGAATTCTGTCTGTGAAAAAAGCACTCTCATTGCTGGGCAATGCAGAGCTTCATCATGAAGACTTCAGATCCCTACTCAACGAGCCCTATTTCATTCCTAGTGGGACGCCCGTTTTGCAGCAGATGCAATTTTTTCAAGATAATCAGCAACGACTAAGCTTAGTAGTGAATGAGTATGGCGAAGTCCTTGGTCTGGTTACTTTTGAAGACATCGTTGAAGAACTTATCGGCGAGTTCACCACCTCATTCTCCAATCTATCTAATGACCCTCATTGGCTTGCTGATGGAACTTATCTTGCTAGCGGTACCGCCTCATTACGAGATTTAAATCGTCTACTAAAGCTAGATCTTCCGCTTGATGGACCTCGGACTTTAAATGGCCTTATCTTAGAAAAGCTCGAAGCGATTCCTGATTACGATGTCAGTATTCGAATTGCTGGGGTGGTGATGGAAATCGTGCAGTTTGATGAGCATGGCGTGAAAACAGTCAAGCTATACCAACCCCTCGCTCAACCGAATCAAGATTGAGCGACTTACTACATGACTCTCACATTATTCGGACCTGGCATGACATCGCAGTTGATGCCTTAAATCATCGGGCTACGGATATTCATATTGAGGCGAGATCTCAAGAAACAGTAGTGCGCACGAGGATAGATGGTCGCCTCACACTACAAAACCAATATCCCATTGATTTTCATGAACGCCTCATCACGCGCATCAAAGTATTGGCGCGTCTTGATATTGCAGAAAAACGTTTACCTCAGGATGGTCGCCTAGTGATTGGCTATGACTTTAGCCACCCCAACATTGATTGCCGAGTATCTATTCTCCCCACTTTGTATGGCGAAAAAGCGGTAGTACGTATCTTGCCTAGCTGCTTGGAAGAGTTGGCGTTAGATCAAATTGGCTTACTTCCAGAGCAGCTAGGAATAGTTCAAGAAGCTATTAGTCAAACTAATGGATTGATTCTAGTAACGGGCCCTACCGGAAGCGGTAAGACACGAACCTTGTATAGCTATTTGAACTCACTGAACCAGGTGCAACGCAATATTTGCTCAGTCGAAGATCCGATTGAGATCCGAATGCCTGGAATAAATCAAGTGGCTTATCACCCAAAAGCAGGATTAGATTTTTCAACCATCATTCGCGCTCTCTTGCGCCAAGACCCGGATGTCATCATGATTGGTGAAATACGAGATTCTGCTAGTGCGCAGCTTGCTATTCAAGCGGCGCAAACCGGACATTTAGTTTTAAGCACCCTTCATACGCGTAATGCCATTGGCGCCTTGAGTCGACTTAAAAGCCTGGGCTTAGATCAAGAATCTCTTGAATCTTGTCTTCGCTGCGTCAGCTCTCAACGATTAATTCGCAAACGTTGCAATCAATGCAATCTCACTCCAAGTAAAGCACCTTGTAAACTTTGTAAGGGATCAGGCTATTTTGGACGCATTGGCGTCCATGAGGTTTTGGGAAGCAAACATCTATTTGAATCAAATCAAGCTCTTGATATCCACTCGGCAGGAGCGCAATTACTAAAGTCCGGATTAGTGGATCAGATATCGCTAGATGCCGAACTCGGCACTTGGCATTAGTCCGAATGCTTTTCAAGAGAAAACTTAGCAAGTCTGAGCAACTCCATTTTGCAGAGCAGATGCTCGCTCTTCTTCAAGCTGGACTTCCCCTACTCAATGCCATCCAGCTATTAATTCAGTCTGCACCAAAACCCTGGAAAGCTTGGCTAGAGGATATTCGTACACAGCTTCAAAAGGGTAATAGCTTTTCTTTTTGTTTAAGCACGCAAGATGGAAAATTCTCCCCGGAGTTTTCGAACCTCATCAGAGTCAGCGAGAGAACTGGTGACCTGAGCTTGGCGCTACACACAATTTCACAACAACTGGAGGCCCAGATTGAGCTGCGAAGAAAAGTGCAGCAGTCCCTAACGTATCCCATCATCACTTTAGGTACATCTTTTTTGCTTGTCCTAGTCATGATGATCTGGGTTGTGCCTGTGTTTAAAGAAGTCTTTGGGCATTTTCAGGCTGAGTTGCCAGCACCAACTAGAGTCCTGATCTCCATTTCTACAGGCATTCAAAACTACTTTATAGAAATATTTTTGAGCATTCTCTTAATGGCCACAGGCTTTGTGTATACCTGGCTCAAATCAAGCTCGCTCCAAAAATACTGTGACACCCTCTTATTGCGTATGCCATTCTTTGGCAATCTATTCAGATTGGCAACACTAAGTCACTGGTGCCGTACCTTAGGCCATCTATTGGAAACGGGTTTACCACTCCCAGATGCCCTGAGAGTCACTGCACAATCCTCCAATCACTGGGTGAGTCATGACTTTAGTGCGGAAATATTTAAACACCTCACCCGTGGCTGGCCATTGGGAGAGTCGCTTAAACGAGCAGATCCTACATCACAACTTCTTGACGTAGAAACCTTGCTACTCCTTCATATTGGCGCTGAAAGT
Organism: Pseudomonadota bacterium; assembly: GCA_046049115.1. Classification (GTDB taxonomy): domain Bacteria; phylum Pseudomonadota; class Gammaproteobacteria; order Burkholderiales; family Burkholderiaceae; genus Polynucleobacter. The sequence goes on along the minus strand of JBJOEU010000007.1, from coordinate 10,984 downwards.
GGCGCATTGGCACAGATGCTCAATAAGCGCGCCACCACCCTAGGATCTCAACTCAGTAGCCAACTTAATACACTCAGTCAAAGTTTAGAGCCGGCATTAATTCTTTTTGTTGGCGCCATTATTGGTAGCTTGGTCATAATCCTATATCTACCTATCTTTAATTTAGGACAAATCGTTTAGTGAATCCCACGATAAGCATCTGGATCATTCAATCTCTGCTGATACTGGCTTTGCTGTACTTGTCTTATGTCGATTGGCGCACTTTCCGCCTGCCGAATGCAATCACTCTCCCCTTGATTATTTTGGGTATTGTTTTTAATGCATTTTCAGATCTGCGCTTTACCAGCCCAAGCTCAGCATTGATTGGAGCACTTCTGGGATATGGTTTGCTGTGGGTATTAAATACTGGCTATCGTCTTATGAAAAATCGAGATGGTATCGGCATGGGTGATGCTAAGCTCTTGGCAGCCCTGGGCTCCTGGTTAGGCTGGAGCGCGCTTCCCAGCATCCTCCTGATTGCTTCCATTGCAGGAATGCTGGGCGGCCTAATTTGGCTCAAATTACGTAGGCGTCATTTACGAGAAGCATTTCCTTTTGGCCCTTTTTTAGCTATTGCTGGCATCATTGAGTTGTTATGGCCTCAACTCATTCAAACTTTGATTCTGCCCAAGCTGATCTAAAGGCCCTGAAGGGGAGAATTCCCCTGATTGGTTTAACAGGTGGCATTGGATCTGGGAAAACGGTAGTTAGTGACCTGCTGGCTAGCTACGGAGCTGGCATCATTGATACAGATAAGATCTCACATCAAATCACTGCCCCTAGTGGAAAAGCCATTTCACTGATTACCAAGGCTTTCGGTGCTGACTTTATTGACACCCAAGGCGCTCTTAATCGGCCCAAAATGCGGGCTGTAGTCTTCGAAGATCCCAGCGCCCGCCAAGTCTTGGAGCAAATAACCCACCCTTTAATTCAAGAGGAAGCTGCCAAACAAGCCCATGAAATGGCCAACTCTGGAGTGCCCTACCTTGTTTTTGTGGTTCCACTGCTAATTGAGTCTGGATTTTGGATAAAGCTCATTGACTATCTTGTGGTGGTGGATTGCCCAGAAGAAACCCAAATCCAACGAGTGATGCACCGCAACAATATGACACACTCAGATGTGGAAAATATCCTCAAAGCGCAAACTAGCCGAAATACTCGCATAGCAGCAGCCAATGCTGTGATTGAAAATCAAGGTAGCTTAGATGAGCTCAAGCCAGCCGTTTTCAAACTGCACCAACAATTACTCAAAATTTTAGAAGAACCTTTAAGTTCGTCATAGAATATAGACTTGTGATTGTCTACGAATACCCCTTCAATGAATTAGTTCGAAGCATGCTTCGGCTAGAGTATTTGTTCGCCCGCTTCAATCACTTTCTTCGATCTGATGATCCCGAGCTGCACCATAATGCCATTGCAATGCTGTTTGACCTAGGTGACATTGGCTCTCGAGGCGATATTAAGTCCCTGCTTCTCAAAGAATTTGAGCGCCAAAAATATACCCTAAATGGTTTAAAGTCCTCCCAAAAAGTGGATCAAGAAGCGCTAATACAAACACTTTCTGAGATTGACAAAGCTGCGCAAAATATTAACCAGTCTGTAGGTAAGCCCAATGCTGCAATTACCGAGAGTGAGTGGCTAAACGCCGTTCGGACTCGATTAAATATTCCGGGCGGTACAAGTCCAATTGATTTGCCTAGCTACTATGCTTGGAAAAATACTTCCTCAACTCAACGTAGAGAGTTGTTAGAAAAGTATGTTGCGCCACTGTTGCCTTGGCACGAAGCCTGCCAAATTTTCTTAAGACTTCTGCGCCAATCTGGCGAGGCTAAGGATGTAGTGGCACATCAGGGCGCTTACCAACAGGCACCGTCAGGCAAGGTGTATCAATTAATGCGCATTGCTGTTGAGGATGACACCCTCTTCTCAGAAATCAGCGCTAATAAATATCTGCTCTCAATTCGCTTTATGAAGATTGATCAAGATAAAAAACCGCAGACCATGAATGAAGATGTGCCTTTTAGACTCACCCTCTGCCAGCTTTAAATCTTTAGCTGCTTGAGCTTTTCTAACATAGGCCATGCGGCTGGTAGTAATGGCTCTACCGTCGGCAGTGCCTCACCAAGCAACTGCCAAGAGAGTGCCTGACCCTCACAACCTGTGGGCACTCCTGACCATTTTCGAATAACGCTGACATGCAATCTGACATAAGCATGCGGATAGTCATGCTCCAAGATAAGTAATTCTTCGCTAGACTCAATATCTATTCCAAGCTCTTCTTGTAGTTCACGTTTTAGCGCTGCAAATACGGATTCACCAGCTTCAATTTTTCCACCCGGTACTTCCCAGTAGCCAGCATAAGGTTTGCCCTCTGGGCGCTGACCCATCAGAAAACGACCTTCTGCATCCAACAGAATTCCGGCGGCAACTTCCGTCACAGGGCGATTAGAGTCACTCATGAAAATGATTAACTCGTATGCGAGCCGGCCCAGTGCTTAGCAAACTGCCAAGCGACTCGACCAGAACGTGAGCCACGCTCCAAAGCCCAAACCAATGCCTCAGCTCTAGCACCTTCAATCTGCACATCACTCAAACCAAAATGACGCAACCAATGGGCCACGATTTCTAGATACTCATCTTGTTTTGGTGGATAAAAAGAAAGCCATAAGCCAAAACGCTCTGATAGAGAAATTTTTTCCTCTACCACTTCGCCGGGATGAATCTCTCCATCATCACCGTGGACATAGCCCTCGTTATCCTTCATGTACTCAGGCAAGAGATGGCGTCGATTGGAGGTAGCGTAAATCAAGATATTGTCGACTTGAGCCGATACAGAACCATCCAAGGCTGACTTCATAGCCTTGTAGCCAGATTCACCATCCTCAAATGAGAGATCATCGCAAAAAATAATAAAGCGCTCTGGACGATCGGCCAACAGATCAGTAATGTCCGCTAAGTCTGCTAAATGCTCTTTTTCCACCTCAACTAAGCGCAAGCCCTGGCTAGCAAACTCATGCAAGCTTGCTTTAATGAGCGACGACTTTCCTGTGCCACGTGCGCCCGTTAACAAAATATTATTAGCAGGCTTCTTCTGTATGAAGTTTTTCGTATTGTCACGAATTGCATCACGTTGACGATCAATATTTTTAAGATCGTCAAAGGAAATATCAGCCACATGCTTCACTGCTTGTAAAAATCCAATGCTCCCAAAAATGCTATCGCGACGACGCCATCTAAAAGCAGTTGAAGATTTCCATTGCTCTTCGGTCAGCGTCTTAGGTAGAAATGTCTCAAGATGATTTAAGAGTTGCTCTAATTTTTCATTCATATAACGAGTTCCTATGAACGGTAATCAGCATTAATAGAAACGTAGTCGTGCGATAGATCACAAGTCCACATTGTCTGCTGCGCTGATCCGCGACCTAGATCAATCTTGATGGTAATTTCTGGAGCCTGCATTACCCTCTGACCATCCACCTCTTGGTAATCAGGATTGCGGCCACCATTCTTGGCAACCCACACATCTCCAAGCCACATTTGCACCTGGTTCACGTCAAGATCGGTAATGCCAGCATAGCCAATGGCAGCAAGAATACGGCCCAAGTTAGGATCACTCGCAAAGAAGGCGGTCTTTACTAAAGGTGAGTGGGCGATTGCCTCAGCCACCAGGCGACACTCCTCTTCTGTCTTGCCACCTTGCACATCAATCGTAATAAATTTTGTTGCGCCCTCGCCATCTCTCACAATCATTTGAGCAAGCTTGCGCGCCAAATCAATTAATGCAGATCGAACTAAACCGTAACTAGCATCACTAGTAGATTGAATCTGTACTGCTGACTGGCCAGTTGCCATGATGATGAATGAGTCATTGGTTGAGGTATCGCCATCAATCGTAATTGCGTTAAATGATTGATCAGCAATCTCTTGAGTCAGGGCAGTAAGAATGCCCGGTGCAAAACCCACATCAGTTGCTATGAATCCCAACATGGTCGCCATATTTGGATGAATCATTCCTGCGCCCTTGCAGATACCAGTAATAGTTACTGGCCCAGCTGGAGTCTGGACCATTATTGATGTCGCCTTTGGCTGCGTATCCGTTGTCATGATGGCCTGTGCTGCATCAAGCCAATGATCTTCGCCTAGATTGGCCACCGCTTTAGGTAAAGCAGAAATCAACTTATCAATTGGAAGCGGCTCAAGAATCACGCCGGTTGAAAACGGTAGAATTTGTTCTGGGTTGAGCTTGAGCTCTTTAGCTAACTCGGCACAAGTTGCTAAAGCATCTTGCATACCTCGCTCACCGGTGCCTGCATTGGCATTACCAGTATTAACTACGAGAGCGCGAATCTCACCCTTAGATCCATCTATAGCCAAATGCTCGCGGCAAACCTGAACCGGCGCAGCGCAGAAACGGTTTAAGGTAAAAACACCGGCAATTTGTGAGCCAGGGGCCAAAGTCATCACCAATAGATCCTTGCGATTGGCTTTTTTGATGCCAGCTTCGGCGATACCCATCTGAAAACCTTTAACAGGCTTTAGTTGGTCTTTTTGGGGGAGTGGTAGGTTAACTGTCATTGTCTAACAATTGTAGATGAGGCATTGCTGAGCTGCCGTTTTGGCAGCTCTTTTAAATCCTAATCAGCTTAACTTAATGCGCCGCAGCAGTTCTTGTACTTCTTACCGCTTCCGCAAGTGCAAGGATCATTGCGACCCACCTTGGGACCAGCACGTAATGGCGCTGGAGCTATTGCGATGGCAGCGCCACGATCACCAGTTGACCCAGCCACCTCCAGATCTGCATCGGCATGCTGATATTGCACATCTGAGAGCTTGGCTAAATCTTCATTAATTGATTCGGAGGCCTCATCTAACTCACTGGCACTACGGATCTGTACCGTCATAATACTTTTCACAACATCATTTTTGATGACACTGAGTAATTCACCGTATAGCTCAAATGCTTCACGACGGTACTCTTGTTTTGGATCTTTTTGAGCATAGCCACGCAAATGGATACCTTGGCGCAAATGGTCTAAGGCAGCCAAGTGCTCACGCCAATGGGTATCTAAACTATAGAGCAAAACTGAACGCTCAAAGCCAGCAAAAGATGTGCGTCCAGAAAGCTCTACTTTTGCATCATAAGTTTCTGTTGCGGCTGCCAGTACACGATCAACAATTTGCTCATCGTCCATAGATGCAGCATTTTCAACCCAATTTTTCAGATCAACTGTTAAACCCCAATCGCTGGCCAACACCTTCTCCAGACCAACTAGGTCCCACTGCTCTTCCATAGACTCCAAAGGAATATATAGAGCACATATGCCACGCAATACATCTTCGCGCAAGTTAGCAATCAGATCTCCAACATCGCTACTTTCCAATACTTCATTTCTGAGGCGATAAGTTTCTTTACGCTGATCATTGGCAACGTCGTCATATTCTAATAATTGCTTACGAATATCAAAATTACGACCCTCAACCTTACGCTGAGCAGACTCAATTGAACGAGTTACCATGCCTGCTTCAATCGGCTCACCATCAGGCATCTTGAGGCGATCCATGACTGCACGCAGACGATCTCCAGCAAAAATACGTAAAAGCGAATCATCTAAAGAAAGATAGAAGCGAGAGGAGCCTGGGTCACCCTGACGACCAGCGCGACCACGAAGCTGATTATCGATACGACGACTCTCGTGGCGCTCCGTACCAATAATGTGCAAACCACCAGCATCTAATACTTGATCATGCAAGCTTTGCCATTCATCCTGCAAAGTTTTAATCTTGGATGCTTTTTCTGCATCTGAAAGAGCGGCATCTGCCTCAATTAAGGAGGACTGCTTACCAACATTGCCGCCTAAAACAATATCTGTTCCACGGCCCGCCATATTAGTAGCAATGGTGATCATCTTTGGTCTACCAGCTTGAGCAATGATTTCGGCTTCGCGAGCATGTTGTTTCGCATTCAATACTTGATGCGGTAACTGACGTTGATCCAGCAGGCCTGCGATTAATTCTGAATTCTCAATTGAGGTTGTGCCCACTAAGACAGGCTGACCACGCTGATGACAATCCTCAATATCTTTAATCACTGCATCGTAACGTTCGCGCGATGTCTTGTAGATCTGATCTTGGCGATCTTTTCTTTGGCTAATACGGTTTGGAGGAATAACTACAGTCTCAAGACTATAGATTTCCTTAAACTCATAAGCCTCCGTATCAGCAGTACCAGTCATACCAGCCAACTTACCGTACATACGGAAGTAGTTCTGGAAAGTGATTGTGGCTAGTGTCTGATTCTCATTCTGAATCTGCACACCCTCTTTGGCCTCAACAGCTTGATGTAAACCATCAGACCAACGACGACCCTGCATTAAACGTCCAGTGAACTCATCAACAATAATGACTTCATTATTTTGAACAACGTATTGCTGATCGCGGTTGTACAGAGTATGCGCGCGCAATGCTGCATAAACGTGGTGCATCAAAGTAATATTTTGTGGGGCGTACAAAGAGTCGCCATCATTCAAGGCGCCAATCTCAACTAAGACTGTCTCAGCCTTGTCATGGCCGCGCTCTGTTAAGTAGACTTGATTGGACTTTTCATCAACCCAGTAGTCACCTGGCTTTTCAACACCAGTACCATCTGCTTTCTCTTCGCCGATTTGGCGCTCTAAGTAAGCGGGCAATGCATTGATCTTGATATACAAATCAGTATGGTCTTCCGCCTGACCCGAAATAATCAATGGGGTACGTGCCTCATCAATCAAAATAGAATCTACCTCGTCAACAATCGCATAGGCTAGGCCACGCTGAACACGCTGACCCAAGTCTTGCACCATGTTGTCACGAAGGTAATCAAAACCAAATTCGTTATTGGTTCCGTAGGTGATGTCAGCTGCATAAGCCTCTTGCTTAGTGGTGTGATCCATCTGCGATAGATTCACGCCAACCTTCATACCCAAGAAGTTGTAGAGCGTTGACATCCACTCAGCATCGCGCTGAGCCAAATAATCGTTTACTGTGATGACGTGAACACCCTTACCTGTCAGGGCATTTAAATAGACGGGGAGCGTAGCGGTTAAGGTCTTACCTTCACCAGTTCCCATTTCAGCAATCTTGCCTTGATGCAATGCAAGGCCACCCATCATCTGCGCATCAAAATGGCGCATCTTCATCACTCGTGTACTTGCCTCACGAACTACAGCAAAAGCTTCTGGAGCAATATCATCCAATGATTCACTCGCAGCTAAACGTGACTTGAACTCAGCAGTTTTTGCTTGCAGTGCGACATCATCCAAAGCTTGCATGCTAGGCTCGAAAGCGCTAACTTTGGCAACCACTTTGCGATACTGTTTTAAGAGGCGGTCGTTACGACTGCCGACCAGGGTTTTTAGAAGACCGATTACCATGGGATATTGAAGTAAATTAAGACCTTGAGTTTATCACTCACACCCTATTTTTATATGAACTTTGCCCCCAAACCTATTCGCACGAAAGCCGCCCATGAGTGGTTGGAGTATTTGCGCGAGTCGGAGGGCTTGGGCGGAATTCTGGCTAAAACCGAAGATTTGGCCAAACTCAAAATTGCCCTGAAAGCAGCTCTACTTGAGTTGGATTTAGAAAATTTAGCCTCCAAGATTGAGGCCGGGTGGCGTTCTGGAGCTCAAAATGAGCTTTTTTTACTAGTTAGCGGGGCAAGCATTGCCACTCGTCTTCAGCAAGTTTTACCTAGCCTAATCAATGAGTTAGCAAAAAAAGGGGTCATCTGTGCCAGCATTAAGGTACGACTTAAGCCTGCGCCATCCACCTGGGAAATCAAGCCCCGAGAGGGGCGGCAGGCTAGCCAAAAGCCAACTGGTTTTAATGCTGTCGCACGGGCTTCTTGGGAATCATTATTGGATAAATTAGCGCCTGATTCTGATCTACATAAGGCGGTTGAACGCCTACTAAAAAGTAGGCCTAAATAAACCTAGAAAAAGAGGGGTTGACTCTCTTTGGAATAGGCTGCGGGAGCCTTATTTTCCGGGAAACTGCTAATTTCATAAGAGCTAGGGTCTTCCAAAAGCTTACGCAAGAGCGCGTTATTTAAAGCATGCCCTGATTTTTCAGCAATATAGGAGCCCACAATCGGGTGTCCAACTAGATACAGATCGCCAATAGCATCTAGGATTTTATGGCGCACAAACTCATCTTCATAACGTAACTCTTCGTTATTGAGAATGCGATGCTCATCGAGCACGATCGCGTTATCTAAGCTTCCACCTCGCGCTAAACCCATCTCTCGCAAGGCCTCAACCTCGTGAGCAAAACCAAAGGTTCGAGCACGGCCAATCTCACTGCGATAAGCATGCTCAGCAAAGTCCACTACAAAACGTTGACCAGTCTTGTCCACTGCCGGATGCTTAAAGTCGATGGTGAAATCTAACTTAAACCCAAAGAAAGGCTCCAGGCGAGCAAGCTTGTCGCCCTCTTTCACCTCTATCGATTTTTTGATCACAACAAACTGCCTGGAAGCTTCTTGCTCAGCTATACCAGCTGATTCCATCAGGAACAAAAATGAGGCAGCACTGCCATCCATGATGGGCACTTCTTCACCATCAAGTTCAATGAGTAAGTTATCAAGTCCAAGACCTGCGCAAGCTGAAAGCAAATGCTCCACAGTAGAAACACGCACGCCATCTTTTTGTATTACAGAGGCCAGACGGGTATCGCATACCGCCAGAGCAGTGGCCGGTACAACCGATTGCTCTGGGGTATCTACGCGTACAAATACAATTCCTGAATTTACGGGCGCAGGCTTAATAGACAGAGTCACCTTGCGCCCAGAGTGCAAACCAATCCCCACGGTCTTGATCGGGGTGGCGATTGTGCGTTGCTTCATCATGATTTATGTAAATTCAGAAATGATTTATTAAAGCTTTTTCAAAATAGAAGCGGCATCACTTACCTCAAATTTACCAGGTGCTTCGCGATCCAAGGTTGTTACAACCCCATCTTCAACAATCATAGCGTAGCGATCTGAACGAACACCCAGACCACGAGCAACTAAATCTAACTCTAGGCCCAGTTTCTTAGTAAATTCAGCACTGCCATCACCCAACATACGAATCTTTTTGCCAACTTTTTGATCTCGGCCCCAAGCACCCATAACAAATGGATCATTTACCGAAATACACCAAATTTCATCAACGCCTTTTGCTTTGATCGCATCAAAGTGCTCAACATAGCTAGGAACATGCTTTGCTGAACAAGTTGGTGTGAATGCACCAGGTAATGCAAAGATCACTATCTTTTTGCCAGCAGTGAGTTTTTCAACTTCAAATGCATTTGGTCCGATAGCGCAACCTTCGCTGGCTTCATCTAAAAACTCATAAAGAGTAGCGTTTGGTAATTTTTGTCCGACTGCGATCATAAAGTCTCCAATGAAATAGTTGTCAAGAGTATGCCAACGCTAGCGCGGGATTCGTCGTCCGGAGGGGCGCCGCGCTGGCATTCTGCAAGATCTATTGTATTGAGCAGTGGTTTAGTCTGCCTGTTTACGTAAAAAAGCTGGGATTTCGTAGTAATCAGCCCCTTTATCCAACATCGCTTTTGCCTGCGGAGAGCTATCAGCGCCTAATGTAGGGGCAGGTGTAGCTTCACGCGAACTACGGAATACACGAGGCAAATCGTATTGACTGTAATCAACACCGCCAGCTGCTGGTTGAGCAGCCATCGAAGGTGCGCTACCCACACCTGTCATTGCCAAACCTGCGCTAGTGCTCAGAGCCGAGTCTAGATTAACCCTGCTGATTGCTGCTGAAGCGCTTGCTGGAGCAAAGCTATTTAAATCAGCCATTGTTGGCATCGCATCATGCGTACCTGTAGCTTGTCTCCAAACTACCTCTGGTTGATGATGTTGACGTGCTTGTGGATTATTTAAACCGGTAGCAACAACAGTAACGCGCAAAGCATCACCTAAGCTCTCGTCGTACACAGTGCCAAATATCACAGTAGCATCATCCGCAGCATAGCCACGAATTGCCGCCATGACTTCGCGAGTTTCAGACAACTTCAATGAACGGCTAGCAGTGATATTGACTAATACGCCACGCGCTCCTGACAAATCAACACCTTCGAGTAGCGGTGAAGCAACTGCAGCTTCAGCAGCTAAGCGTGCGCGGTCCATGCCAGAAACTGTTGCAGTTCCCATCATCGCCTTGCCTTGTTCACCCATCACTGTTTTGACATCTTCAAAGTCGACGTTGATCAAACCTTGCACATTAATAATTTCTGCAATACCTGAAACAGCGTTATGCAATACATCATCAGCACATGCAAATGCCTTATCGAACTCCGCATCCTCACCCATCACTTCAAAGAGCTTTTCATTGAGAACTACGATTAATGAATCTACGTAAGACTCAAGTTCAGCCGCACCGTTTTCTGCAACCTTGAGGCGCTTGACACCCTCAAAATCAAATGGCTTGCTGATCACACCGACAGTCAAAATACCCATCTCTTTAGCAACTTGAGCAACGATTGGCGCTGCACCAGTACCCGTGCCACCACCCATGCCAGCAGTAATAAACACCATGTGTGCACCTTGCAAACTATCCGCAATACGTGCTCGCGCTTCTTCAGCAGAAGCTGCCCCGATTTCAGGTTTTGCGCCAGCACCGAGTCCGCTAGAGCCTAGTTGCAAATTCACAGATGCCTCAGAACGCTGTAAAGCGCCAGCATCGGTGTTCATGCAAATAAACTCTACGCCGTTAACACCGCGACGAATCATGTGCTGAACTGCATTACCGCCTGCACCACCAACACCAACCACTTTAATAATGGTTTTGCCGGCTGTTTCTTGATCTAACATTTCAAATTCCATATACCCTCCTAGGTAATAAGTACTACATTGACGACGACGAAAAACTTAAAAATTTCCTGCGAACCATTCCTTCATGCGCGA
>JBJOEU010000006.1:0-15263 GCA_046049115.1 Pseudomonadota bacterium | reverse complement strand
GCACCTGTTGCAAAGCGCTTAACGATTTCTTTTGCGGGCTCTACCTCGTCCAATGGAATTGCTTTGATCGGATCAATCTTGAACTCAAACAAACCACGCAAAGTCATCTGACGCTTGGTTTGGTCATTAATGAGATTGGCATACTCTTTATAAGTTTGATAGCCCTTGTCGATACCAGCACGGGTGGAGTGCTGCAATTTCGCAATCGTATCTGGGGTCCACATATGATCTTCGCCGCGAATACGGAAAGCGTATTCACCGCCAGCTTCGAGCATGTTGGTCAAAACAGGATCATTACCGAATGCAGACTGATGCATACGCAAAGCTTCTTCAGCCACCTCAAATACACCAATACCACCTACGTTCGATGGGGTGCCCTTGAAGTAATGGTCAATTACGTCACGGTTCAAACCAATGGCCTCAAAAATCTGTGAGCCGGTATAAGACATATAAGTAGAGATGCCCATTTTGGACATAACTTTTTGCAAGCCCTTACCAACCGCTTTCACATAGTTTTTGACAGCTTTTTCTGCCGACAGGTCGCCAGATAAACCTTTAGCCATTTCAGCCAAAGTTTCCATTGCCAAATATGGATGAACTGCTTCAGCGCCATAGCCGGCCAAGAGTGCGAAGTGATGTGTCTCACGCGCGCTACCAGTTTCAACTACGAGGCCAACACTAGTACGCAAACCTTTTTCCACCAAATGCTGATGAATTGCTGAGGTTGCCAATAATGCTGGAATAGCCACATGCTGCTCATCAACCTGACGATCACTCACGATCAAGATGTTGTAACCAGAGCGAACGGCATCAGCAGCTTCCGCGCACAAAGATGCTAGTCGGGCTTCAATGCCAGCCTTACCCCAAGATGCTGGGTAGCAAATATCTAACTCATATGAGCGGAACTTGCCGTTGGTATAGTGGCCGATATGACGAATCTTGGTCATATCGTTGAAATCTAAAATTGGCTGACTAACTTCTAAACGCATTGGTGGGTTGATATTGTTGGTGTCCAACAAATTCGGCTTCGGCCCGATGAAGGACACTAAAGACATCACCATATTTTCACGGATAGAGTCAATCGGGGGATTGGTTACCTGTGCAAACAATTGCTTAAAGTAGTTATAAAGCGGCTTGTTCTTATTGGAGAGTACGGCTAGTGGGCTATCGTTACCCATCGATCCAATTGCCTCTTCACCATTCATAGCCATTGGCGCCATGAGGTACTTAATGTCCTCTTGGGTATAACCAAAAGCTTGTTGACGATCTAGTAATTTTGCAGCTGGTCGAATTGTATTTTTTTCATCTACTAAATCAGCCTTGCTAGCATCGACTTCATCGAGCTTCACACGGACTGCATCGATCCAGCTCTTGTATGGCTTGGCCTTAGAGACGGCATCTTTCAATTCCACATCATCGATGATACGGCCCTGCTCCATATCAATCATGAACATCTTGCCTGGTTGCAAGCGCCATTTTTGAACGATCTTGTTTTCTGGAATTGGTAGAACACCAGCCTCAGAGCCCATGATCACCAGGTCATCATCAGTGACGTAATAACGTGCTGGACGCAAACCATTGCGATCTAGAGTAGCGCCAATCTGGCGACCATCGGTAAATGCCATAGCCGCTGGACCATCCCATGGCTCCATCATTGCGGCATGGTACTCATAAAATGCGCGGCGGTTTTCATCCATCAGGGTGTGCTGTTCCCATGCCTCTGGAATCATCATCATCATTGCTTGTGCCAGTGGATAACCTGACATGACTAATAACTCTAAACAATTATCAAAACAGGCTGTATCAGATTGACCTGGATAAATTAGTGGCCATAATTTTTTAAGATCATCACCAAGCACTGGGGAACTGATTGCACCCTCTCGTGCATTTACCCAGTTAACGTTACCTTTAACAGTATTGATTTCACCATTGTGCGCAATCATGCGGTATGGGTGAGCCAATTCCCAGGCTGGGAAAGTGTTTGTGGAGAAACGCTGATGCACTAAAGCCAATGCAGAAACTGCACGTGAATCTTGTAAGTCTTTGTAATACGCGCCCACTTGGTTTGCCAGCAATAAACCCTTGTAAACAATGGTGCGAGCAGACATCGATGCGACAAAATATTCTTTACCGTGCTTTAAATGTAAATCCTGGATTGCATGGCTTGCGGTCTTGCGAATGACATACAACTTACGCTCAAGTGCGTCGGTAGTCATGATGTCGCGGCCGCGGCCAATAAAGATCTGACGAATAAATGGCTCGGTCATTTGCACTGTTGGAGACATCGGCAGCTTGACATCAACCGGGACATCCCTCCAACCCAAAACAACTTGACCTTCGAGGCGAACTGTCCGCTCTAATTCTTGTTCACAAGCTAAACGCGATGCCTGTTCTTTTGGAAGGAAAATCATGCCTACGCCGTATTCACCAAATGGCGGTAACTCGATACCTTGCTTTGCCATTTCTTCACGGTAAAGGGTATCTGGCACTTGGATCAAAATTCCTGCGCCATCACCCATCAGGGGATCAGCACCAACAGCACCGCGGTGATCTAAGTTCTCAAGAATTTGCAATCCTTGAGCAACGATCTCATGTGACTTCTTGCCCTTGATGTGGGCGACGAACCCTACGCCACAAGCGTCATGTTCATTTTGTGGATCATAGAGACCCTGTGCGATTGGACGAAGATCTGTATTCATATTTGTCATAGTTTTTCCGCTTGCCTTAGAGGCTTGATTACTTTTGGAGGGTCTAATATAGGGGAATACCCACATCGAAGCAATAGAAATAAAATAACTCTGTCCCAATTAAATTAGGGCTGACCCAAAAGAAGTTCCTATAAAAGGGACAGAGTCACTGCGTCATGACTGCGAGGCTAAAGATAAAGCACCTTGAGTAAGCTCTAACTTTTTGAATTAATGGGAATTAATTTCTTAGGTCGCCCACGGCGCCGTATTAATACCTGCTCTGGATTGTCTTTAAACAGCTTTTTTGCATAACTATCGCTTATCCAGGGCTTAGATCTCACGAGGGCCTCTGTGATTTGGCGGTCCTCCCAGTGGGGCGCACCCTCCTTCACAAATGCCGCCCAACTCATTTGCCGCTCAAAAGGAGTATTACCTAACTTCCAAAAATGCTGATGGTCAACCAACCAAGGCTCTGCATTGCCGCCAATGTGAGAAGTAAAGCTGGTCCAAGTGGAAACCTGTGGGTTTGACTCAAAACCAGACCTCACGGGATTGAGTTCAATGAAGCGTTGGCAGCGTAAAAAATAATCTGGATCTATTAGGGAAGAGCGATAGCGTCCCTCCCAAATCGTTCCCGAACGTTGATGCTGTTGATTGAAATACTGGGCGTAACGCCTACCCAGGGATTGCATTGTTTTTGCAAGTGAGTCTGGGTTCTGGGGAGTTATTAAGAGATGCACATGATTTGGCATCAAGGCAAATGCATGCACTGCACTTCCAAATTGCTTGGCAGCCTCTCGTAACCAATCTAAATAGACGCGACGGTCTTCATCACTGAAAAAAAGCGTTTCCCGATTATTACCAAGAACCATCACATGCATTGCTTGTCCAGGAATAATGGTGCGAGCTTGCCTAGCCATTACTCAAACGAACTACTGCAGTTCGCGTACGCCACCGTTATTGGAAAACTCAGGGATAAACCAATCACCATCAAGCTGAGTGACGCCTGCGGGTACTTCACGGCCTTGTTGCGGCTCATCCCTCAAAGCGGTACTCATATATGAGATCCACATTGGCAGAGCAAGACCGCCACCAGTCTCACGATCACCCAAACTAGCGGGTTTGTCAAAACCAATCCAAGCAATCGCTACTACCTTTGGGTTATACCCCGCAAACCAAGCATCATGTGAATCATTGGTTGTACCTGTTTTACCAGCGATATCACTGCGACCCAATTTAGCTCTCGCACTTCCTGCTGTGCCAGTTTTCGTAACCTCTTGCAACATGCTATCCATCACAAATGCTGTTCTTGCATCTAACACTCGTGGTGCATCTTCACGCGCACGAGCAGGCTTAGCCTCAAACAAAACTGCGCCTTTTGAATCCGTCATCCTATTTATCAAGAATGGATCAACACGATAACCGCCATTGGCAAATACGCTGTAAGCAGATGCCATTTGCAAAGGGGTTACTGAACCCGCGCCCAGGGCCATTGTTAAATAAGGTGGATGCTTTTCTGCTTCAAACCCAAAGCGCTGAATATATTCTTGAGCATAAGAAGGGCCAATGGCACGAATCAATCGCACTGAAACTAAGTTTTTTGATTTAGCTAAAGCAGTACGTAAACGCATCATGCCCTCATACTTACCATCGTAGTTTTTTGGCTCCCAAGCCTTACTACCAGTTTCCATACTACCAATTGATAGCGGCGCATCGTTCACCATCGTGCTTGGAGAAAACCCTTTTTCAATTCCAGCAGCATAAATAAAGGGTTTAAATGATGAGCCTGGTTGGCGTTGCGCCTGAGTCACGTGATTAAATTGATTACGACGGAAATCAAAGCCACCCACAAGAGATAGAATCGCGCCCGTCTCGGCATTCATAGAAACAAAAGCTGCTTCAACTTGCGGCAATTGCGCAAGCTTCCACATACCGCCATCTGCAAGCAATCTAACAATCGCGCCAGGGCGTAAACGTTTTTTAGGTTGAGCACTATCAGTTAAAGAAGCGGTGGCAAGCTTCATTCCCTCGCCTTTGAGTGTGATGGTATCCCCAGTGGAAATCATCACCTGCATTTCCTTTGACTTGACATCGAGGACTACGCCGGACTGCAAATCATCTAACTGTGGGTAAGCCAACAAAGCCTCATCAATTGCTCTCTGACGCTTCACCGTATCTTCCGGTAGATCAATGAATCCCTCTGGTCCTCGATAGGCATGACGCAAATCATATTCAAAGATACCGCGACGTACTGCTCTGTAAGCCGCCTCCTGATCTGCTTTCAAGATCGTCGTATAAACGTCTATTCCCTGGGAATAAATTGCTTCGCCATATTGGGTAAACAACAATTGGCGCACCATCTCTGCAGCAAAATCAGCACGAGTACTAAATTCATTTCCAAGACCGCGAATATTCAACTCTTCAGCCATGGCAACTTGGTACTGCTCGGGAGTGATGTACGACAAATCACGCATCCTCTGCAAGATGTATTCCTGCCGAATCTTTGCACGACGGAAATTACTGACAGGGTTATATGCTGATGGCGCTTTTGGTAAGCCAGCTAACATCGCTGACTCCGCAATCGTGATGTCCTTTAATTCTTTGCCGAAATAGATTTGGGCCGCACTAGAAAATCCATAAGCTCTCTGGCCTAAAAAAATCTGATTCATGTAAATCTCAAGAATCTTGTCTTTACTTAATTGAGACTCGATTTCCCAAGACAGGAGAACTTCATAAATTTTGCGACTAAAGGTCTTTTCATTGCTGAGGAAGAAGTTTCGGGCTACCTGCATCGTGATAGTTGATGCGCCTTGAGAAAGGTTACCGCGTAAATTAGTAAGTGTGGCTCTCAAGATACCCACGTAGTCCACACCACCATGAGAATAGAAGCGATCATCCTCAATGGCCAAGACTGCGTTACGCATCGTTATTGGGATCTCATTGAGAGGAATTACTTTGCGACGCTCCTCGCCGAACTCGCCTATCAAAACTTTGTCAGCCGTATAAATGCGCAAGGGTGTTTTGGGGTTGTAATCAACCAAGGCCGAGATCTTTGGCAAATTCGGCTTTGCTATTAGAAAGGCATATCCCAGCAATAAGGTAACCACTACCGCAAAAACCATACTGATGATGAGAAGTGCTTTGATCAGTGGATTGCTTCCGGATTTATTGGGCGAGAATGAGCCCCCTCTTGGCTGACTAGGACGTTTGTCAGGCTGTCGGTTAAACCGCCTGTTTAATGGCGGCTTGTCTTTTGGGGGTAGTGCCATAAGTCAAATTATAGGGTGCTTACGTAATTCGCCCTCCGGGGCCAAAACCTCTCCTTTTAATGTCTGCCTAGTGCTTTTCTGACGCTCAATTCCGCTTTCCCTGATCGCCTTTCCCCTCCCTAGGACGAACAATATGGCATGCCTCCACGCCATATTTCCCCCCAGTCTTTTGATGACATTCTGAGTGAGCTGGGAGATGATCCCGCCATTCCCGATCCGCATGGAATTCGTAAAACTGGCTCTCCGCCCAGGATGGAAACATCGTCCGAGGCTAAGACCCCAAAGCCCTCTTTTTCGGATAAATCGTTAAAGCTCAGAGGAATCAATTTAAGCCCGGTTTGGATAGCCGCAGGTATGTTGTTGATCACTGCTGGTGGCTTCTTTTTTTATTTTGAATCCAATAAATCTGGGGCTGAGCAGGAAATAAATGTCCTTCAAAGTCAATTAATGGCCCTCAAAGAGGATTTGGAATTCTCTCAAAACGAATGGCGATCTGAACGAGAAGACCTATATGAGGCAATAGATGAAATAGAAGTAAGTATTCACTCAATTGAGATAAAACCACCAATAAAAGCTACTCCAGGCAAGCAAGCCGCTATCCCGTATGAAGCAGAGCTTCGTCGCTGGAAGTATTTAGGCATCACTCGTATGGGAGCTGCGGAGCAAGTTTTTTTTCATACTGGCAAGACTATGAAGATGGTGGCTAAGGGGGGTCTGACTTTAGGGGAATGGCGCCTGACTCAAGCTGAAAAAGAGCTGGCTATCTTGACCCATCCTAAGGGTAAATCCATGACTTTTAAATCTACCAACTCCGAGTGACCCTATTGAAGATCCTACAAAAATCTCACACCACGTTGCTCCCCTTGATACTGGTTTTTTTACTCAATTCAGCTCAAGGACACCCCCCTGAAACAAGTCCTTTGGACGCCCAGAAAGAGGGTCGTATTAGCCTTCAATTTAGCCAAATTGAAGTGACTGAGCTTTTGCAAGTTTTAGCCAAAATGGGTAATACCAACTTTCTCCTGAGTGAATCTATTCAGGGCAAAATCTCGGTCGACCTCAAGGACACCCCCTGGCAGACCGCTCTCCACTCGATACTGGCTAGCCGGGGATTACGTCTTGTCCGTAATGGCGATATTTACTGGATTGGCCCTCATGCAGAAATTCAAAGCTTTCAAAAATTTCGGCGTGAAGATGCTGCCCTACCTTTTGGGGGTGATCATATTAATAGTCCCCGCCAGATCCTGATAGAAGCTCGCATTGTCGAAGCTGATCAGCGCTTTGCCCGTGAACTCGGGGTGAAGTTGGGATATCAAGCTAATGGCATTGGGAAGCACCCAGACCAAAACGCAAGCGCAAACCTTGACCTTGCAGGAACCGGCCTAGCCGGCTTTAATCCAGCAACATTGGCTGCCACCTTAGTTTCTAAGAATGCGGCCCGTCTATTACAAATCGAGCTCTCAGCCCTAGAATCGGATGGGCAGGGCAAGATACTCTCGAACCCCCGCATCATGACTGGCGATCAAGTTAAAGCCACAATTGAGCAGGGTACTGAACTACCTTACCAAGTCAGCTCTCAAAGCGGGAGCAAATTGCAGTTTCGCAAAGCCAATTTACGTCTAGAGGTGTTGCCAAAGATTCATCCTGATGGAAAGATCTCCATGTTGGTGGGGATCAATAAAGACACTATTGGCATGAAAACTGAACAGGGCTATGCGATTGACACGAAAAATCTCAGCTCCGAGGTCACCGTTGAAAATGGGGGTACGGCCATCATTGGGGGCATCTTTCAAACCACTGAACGCGATGACGAGATCAAAGTTCCACTCCTAGGCGATATTCCATTGATCGGGCATTTATTTCGTCATAAATCCAAATTAGCAGATAAAACTGAACTATTAGTCTTCTTAACCCCCACCGTGCTGGACAAACACTAATAAAATCACAGGGTGAACTCTTCATCCAACAATATCTTTCTAATTGGCCTCATGGGCGCCGGGAAATCGACCGTCGGTAAATTGCTAGCCAAGAAGCTAGGACGTCGCTTTTTAGATGCCGACCATGTGATTGAGGATCGTTGTGGAGTCAAGATTCCCGTCATCTTCGAAATGGAAGGTGAGGATGGATTTCGTAAGCGTGAAGCGCAGGTTATCAAAGACATCACGGGCGAACACGATGTCATTTTGGCTACCGGTGGCGGCGCTGTCCTTCTACCCGAGAATCGTCAATTCCTTAGTGAAAGAGGGGCTGTAATTTATCTTCACGCTAATCCTATGGAGCTATGGCATCGCACTAAAGGTGGTGAAGGTCGACCACTCCTAAAAAATGGTGATGCAAAAAAGATTCTAGAAAACCTCTATGCCATTCGTGATCCCCTGTATCGCGAAATCGCCGACTACGTTATTGAGACTGGAAAGCCCAGCGTCAATCAGCTAGTCAATACCCTCGTAATGCAACTCGAACTCTCCGCATAAATTGATCCATGAAAACATTAGAAGTTGATCTAGGTAACCGTAGCTATCCCATTCACATTGGTACAGATTTAATCGATCAAGCAGAATTATTTAGCGCTTGCGAAAAATCAACATCGATTTATATTGTTACTAATACGACTGTTGCCCCTTTATATGCAGAGCGTCTCACCAAGACTTTAGAAAAGCTAGGTAAGCCTGTCAGAACGATTGTCTTGCCTGATGGAGAGTCTTATAAGGACTGGAAAAATCTCCAGCTGATTTTTGATGACCTCCTGAAATATGGAGCCGATCGTCAAACTATGTTGGTGGCTTTGGGTGGCGGCGTTATTGGAGATATGACCGGCTTTGCTGCAGCAAGCTTTATGCGCGGCATTCGTTTTATTCAAGTCCCAACAACCTTATTAGCTCAGGTTGACTCTTCTGTTGGTGGCAAAACGGGCATTAATCATCCGCTCGGAAAAAATATGATCGGGGCTTTTCATCAGCCAGTAGCGGTCATTGCCGACCTCAATACCTTAAAGACTTTACCTGCTCGCGAACTCTCTGCAGGCCTAGCTGAAGTAGTCAAGCATGGTGCGATTGCAGATGCTGAGTTTTTAAGCTGGATTGAAGTAAATGCTAAAGCTTTGCTAGCTTGCGACACTGCTGCAATGGCGCACGCGGTCTTACGCTCTTGCGAAATTAAATCCGCTGTAGTGTCAGCCGATGAAAGAGAAGGTGGCATTCGAGCCACATTGAATTTCGGGCATACCTTTGGTCATGCAATCGAAGCGGGCATGGGCTATGGCGAGTGGTTGCACGGCGAAGCGGTTGGTTGCGGTATGGTCATGGGTGCAGACCTCTCAAGACGCCTGAACTTCATCACTCAAGATGAGGCAAACCGCCTCACTCGAATCATTCAATCCGTGAATCTGCCGATAGCGCCGCCCAAATTTGGCGCACAGCGTTATATGGAATTAATGCAAGTAGATAAAAAGACTGAAGGCGGACAAATCCGCTACGTCGTTTTAGAAAAGATTGGCAAAGCCCAAATTAAAAGTGTTCCCGATGCTCAGGTCATTGAGACCCTGAGAGCGACCGGGGCAGTTTAATTTCCTGGCTTACTTATCCCTGAAGTAGTCCAATGGTGATCGTCTGGCCAGCTTGAGCACTGGCAAATTCTGATAAGTCGCCTAGTAGTTCGCGCCCAGTTTTAGTATCCAACCACAATGGGGAAGCTAAAGTACCCGCCCAACGATAGTGGTAACCGCCAGATTTAGCTGCTACCCAAATCTCGTGCAAAGGGGGCTGGGTATTGACTACTATCACGCTGCGATCTCTGAACCCAATATTGATGACGTTTCCACCCTGGCGCTCTACATCTAGATCAAGGTCCAGCGCATCGTCTGCGGCTTCTAGGGCCACCTCTATCGACTCCAATAAATTACTTCCCAACTGATGAAATTGCTTATCGTCAATGGTTTCTACAGTTAAATCGCTTGGCTTCATATTAGAGTCCTGCATGCTATATTCAATCATTCGTTTTAGAGACATTCATGATAGCGATTCTTAAAAGAACTCTTGGCATTAGCCTTCTAATATCCCTTGTTGGATGTGGGGTTAGAGGGCCCTTGTATTTGCCAAATGTACCAGCGGCGCCTAGCCCTCCTGCTGAGCCAGAACCCAAAGGCAAACTCTATCCACCCCAAAGCCCTACCGCTACCAACCCAACATCGACCAAGCAATGACAAGTAAAGCGATCCCACTCCCCGACTTAGCTGGATTTACAGAACGAAATGGTACTTGGTATGCAGAGGAGATTCCGCTGTCAGATTTGGCAAAAGAATTTGGCACGCCTTTGTATGTTTACAGCAAAAAAGCATTGACTGAGGCTTATCAGGCCTACGACAAAGCCTGTGTAGATTCTTCTGGCAAAAGACGCGCTCGCGTTCACTATGCGATGAAGGCGAATAGCAACTTAGCTGTGATTGATTGCTTTAAAAAATTAGGCTCCGGCTTTGACTTAGTCAGCGGTGGTGAGTTAGCGCGCGCCCTTGCAGTTGGCGCGGATCCGAAAAGTCTAGTATTCGCAGGTGTTGGTAAATCTGCTCACGAAATTGCGCAAGCCTTGAAAGCTGGCGTTAAATGTATCAACGTAGAGTCGATTGCAGAGCTCCACCAAATTAATCGGGTTGCCACTAATCTTAATTGCCGCGCCCCAATTTCCTTACGCGTGAATCCTGATGTCGATGCACAAACTCATCCTTATATTTCTACTGGATTGAAGGGCAATAAATTCGGTATCGCTTATCACGAGGTTCTAAAAACATATCGTGAAGCTGCATTACTTTCACAAATCGATGTGGTTGGTATTGACTGTCATATTGGTTCGCAAATCACGAACACCGCACCCTATCTCGATGCGCTTGATAAAGTACTTGAACTGGTAACTCAATTGAAAAAAGAGGGGATTGAGATCCACCATCTTGATTTAGGTGGAGGTCTTGGTATTTCTTATGGCGATGACAACCCTCCCGATATTACTGAGTTCACCAATACCTTACTTAATCGCGTTGCTGAACGTGGCTTTGGACATCTCGATATAGTCTTAGAGCCTGGCAGATCCTTGGTGGGCAATGCTGGCGTGCTCTTAACCCAAGTGGAATATCTCAAGCCTGGTGCTGAGAAAAATTTTTGCATTGTGGATGCCGCAATGACAGAGTTGATGCGCCCAGCACTCTATGAGGCTTATCACGGGATCGTTCCAGTTCAAACCAAACAAGTGACAAGCTCTACTTATGACGTCGTCGGACCCGTATGTGAATCTGGTGACTGGCTTGGAAGAGATCGTCAGCTTGCGGTTGAAGAAGGTGATCTGCTAGCCATCTTATCTGCTGGTGCTTATGGCTTTGTGATGGCATCTAATTACAACACCAGACCAAAACCTGCAGAGATCATGGTTGATGGTAAGCATGCCTATGTCATTCGTGCTCGTGAAAATATTGCCGATCTCTTTGCTAACGAAACCACCCTACCAAATTGACACGCTATTGAATTAACTTCTCCTGGCAAGATCTCTAGGCAATAAAAAACCCCGCTACAACAGCGGGGTTTTTGTTTTTTACTGAACGTAAATTAATGCAAGCCTGCCATGTAGTCAGAAACTGCTTTCATCTCTTGATCAGACAATTTCGTAGCAATCGTTGTCATCTGAGTACTATTTTTACGAGTACCTTCACGGAAACCTACCAACTGATTGTAAGAATACTCGGCCCACTGTCCGCCTTGGCGTGGATATTGCGCAGGAATGCCTGCGCCGTTAGGGCTATGACAGCCAGCGCAGGCTGGAACACCCTTCGAAGCAATACCGCCACCATAGATGCTCTTACCTAAATCAAGAGCCTCTTTAGTTTGTGCCACACCTTGTGATGGAGCCTGCTGAGCAAGGAAAGTGCCAATATTGATCATATCTTGCTCAGTTAAAGGCATAGACATACCCATCATGATGGCATTTGCCCTGGTGCCTTCTTTAAAATTCTTTAGCTGTTTTGCTGTGTATGCAGCATGCTGAGCAGATAACTTGGGCCAAGTAGCTACAGCACTCTGACCCTTGGGGCCATGGCATGTAATACAGGCTACAACTCCGCGAGTTGCGTCTCCAGCGTTATAAAGTGTTTCACCAGCAGCAACATCCACTTTTGGCTTAGCTGGAGCAGCTGCCTTGGCCTCTGCAGCTGGGGCCATGGGTGCTGGATCAGCGGCATAAGCTTGTGGCGCAAGAGCGCTTAGAGCAAAAATAGACAGAACTGCAAAACCAGCGCGTAAGCTAGTTAATTTGGAGATTTGAGGGGTTTGACGCATTATGTTTACCTTGGCAAAAATTCTTAAAAATGTTTGGGCCTTCACTTCTACAACTTTCACCCAACATTATGAGATATTTATTGATTTTGCGTGATTTTACAATAGCTTCTAGACATGTCTAAACTCTTTCAAGCCCGATTTGCAACTACAGTCAATGACACCCATTGCCTGCCTGCCACTCCACTCCGAGAGGTAGCCTTTGCTGGGCGCTCAAATGCGGGTAAATCTAGTGCAATTAATGTGCTTTGCAACCAAAAACGTCTTGCTTTTGCCAGTAAAACGCCTGGACGCACCCAGCACATTAACTATTTTGGCCTTTTTGCAAAAGACGATCTCCTAGCCTATCTAGTAGATTTACCTGGATATGGCTATGCCGCCGTCAATCATGAGACCAAATACCACTGGAATGCCCTTCTGAGCGATTATCTGCAAGAGCGGGAGCAGTTGGTAGGGATGGTGCTGATTGTGGACTCTAGACGCGGTATTACCGAACTGGACGAACAAATGATTCAGTGGTTTGTCCCAACCGGCAAACCCATCCATATTTTGCTCAGTAAGTGCGACAAACTCAATAAAAGCGAATGTAAGCATGCTTTAGAGGCGGTACGCAAACAGTTACAGCAATATGATCCGGCGCTACCTGATGGCCATGGTGATTCCAAGAAACTTACGGCACAATTATTTTCAAGCACCAAACGGATTGGTCTTGAAGAGGCCGACAATATTGTTATTAAATGGTTATTTGCAGCGGAGACTCAAGAAGATGAAATCACAGGCTAACTCTATATTGAGCTTTCCGGCTCATCGTCCTCGTCGCATGCGACGCGATGATTGGTCTCGTCGCCTGATGCAAGAAAATCAACTCAGTACAAGCGATCTAATCTATCCAGTTTTTTTACTTGAAGGTAGCAATCAATCTCAAGCCGTTGCTTCTATGCCTGGGGTTAATCGCGTATCACTTGATTTACTTTTTAGCGTTGCGCAAGAATGTGTTGAATTGGGTATTCCTGTCTTGGCACTCTTTCCAGTAATTGATGCATCTCTTAAAACACCTGACGGTAAAGAGGCGTTTAATCCGAATGGCTTAGTTCCGAACGCGGTGCGCGAACTCAAGAAGCGCTTTCCTCATTTAGGCATCATGACTGATGTAGCGCTTGATCCTTACACAAGCCATGGTCAAGATGGAGTCCTGGATGATCAAGGTCGCATCCTCAATGATGAGACTACAGCTACCTTGGTGCAGCAAGCTGTTACTCAGGCAGAAGCTGGTGTTGATATTGTTGCGCCATCGGACATGATGGATGGTCGCATCGGAAAAATTCGTGAAGCCTTAGAGCAAAAAAATCTGATTCATACTCGCATCATGGCTTATTCCGCAAAATATGCGTCCGCTTTTTATGGTCCGTTTCGTGATGCGGTAGGATCAGCAAAAAATCTAGGCAAAGCAGACAAAAAAACCTACCAAATGGATTGCGCCAATACGGACGAGGCTTTGCGGGAGGTTGCACTCGACATTAGCGAAGGTGCTGATATGGTGATGGTCAAACCTGGTATGCCCTACCTAGATATCGTTCGCAGAGTGCGTGATGAATTTAATTACCCAACTTATGCTTATCAAGTAAGTGGTGAGTACGCCATGCTCAAAGCTGCCGCACAAAATGGTTGGCTTGATCATGATGCGGTGATGATGGAGTCCTTGCTCGCATTTAAGCGTGCTGGTGCGGATGGCATCTTGACCTATTTTGCGCTTGAGGCTGCACGTCTTCTTAAGGCAAGCAAATAAATTTGATGATGAGACTGAATCAGTAAAAACTAATTCAGTCTCAGGTAATTTAATTTCCTAGTGCTTTTTTCAGTCGCTCAGCAAAACGTTGTGGCGGCATATAGCCAATCACACGTTGATCTTTTAATTCTTCTGAGTTGAGATCAAAAATTAAAATTCCAGGCGGGCCAAATAATCCAAAGCGTTTCAGTAAAGCCTGATTCTCAGGACTGTTCTTTGTCACATCAGCCTGTACTAAAACAAATTTCTGTAGCTCTTGATTCACATCAGAATTAGCAAAAGTATTTACTTCCATCTCCTTACAAGAGATACACCAGTCTGCATAAAAATCCAAAAGGACTAGTTTCTTTTGTTCTTTTGCTTGGGATAAAAATTGATCCAACTGTGCACTAGAGTCAATAACGGCAAAACTCGCATTTTCAATCTGGTGTTGACGCTGGCCATTGGCCATCATCTTACTACCCACTTCGCCGCTGCCAATTTGAAATAAGGGTGAAGCAATCCATGCTGCAGTTGCAACCAATAAAACACCTAATGTCCTTTGCAGCCAAACCATCCAGATCCCGGTAGACGGTATTAGGATGCGAGCCTCAATGGCAATAAAGAGGAGTGGTAAGCCCATACCCAAAGCCATCACAAAGAGAAGGCCTGCACCTAGGCTCATTGATCCGGTTTGGGCAATAAAAGCGAGTACGCCGGCTAAAGGGGCGGTAATACAAGGGCTTGCGACTAATGTAGAAATACCCCCCAAAGCGAAAGCACCTGCAAAACTACCACCTTTGTGGCGCCCCGCCAATTGATCCACCTTTTGCTGCCATGATTGGGGCATTCTGAGCTCATATAGGCCAAATAGACTGCCTGATAAGGCCAATAGTAGGAACGCAAATCCAATCAGCGCTACTGGGCTCTGTAGGGCTCTTTGAACGCTTCCACCTAAAGCAGCCATTAAGACCCCGGCCAATGCATATACACAAGCCATTCCGAGCACATAGGCTGCTGCCAAGGCACTTGCACGGGCCTTATTAATGGATTTTTTACCCTGTGTCCCAAAGACAATACTAGACAGAATAGGTAGCATTGGAAGAACACAAGGCGTAAAAGCTAAAGCCAGGCCCAGAACAAAAAAGGCTAAAAATAAATATCCTGTTGGCGTACTTTCTAAGAAGCGGCTAATGGCATTGACGTCGTCTCGCTCACGCCATACATCTAT
>JBJOEU010000005.1:0-15268 GCA_046049115.1 Pseudomonadota bacterium | reverse complement strand
CGAAGCGCAAGAAGAACACCAATCCTGGTCCCAGCGACAAGCGATTAGTAACGAACCCATCTTTAATAGCCAAGGAACTAAGCTGACGAGCTCTTTATTCAGACCATTACTGAACGCCACCGACACGCAGCTCCTGAGATTGTTCATGGAGGGCTTAGACACCATTACGTATTGGTACCGTAGCGGTCGGTTCATTCCAGGTATCTTGCCTATCCCGGCACAACACCTAGCATCCAGTAGTTTTATAGATGCTTTGAGCGACCTGATTCTGAACTCAAGACTCCCAGTTGGCTTAGTGAGTTTGGGGGTGCACAAACTCAAGGACATCGATTCCATGGAATCGTCCATGGAGGGTTTATTGCGAATGCGTCGCCTTGGTCTGCTCATCCATCTTCTAGGTTTTTCTAGCAACAGCTCACAAATCCGCTGGATTGAAGAAGTTGAACCCGAAGGCATTCATATTGAGATGGGGCAATTTCGAGCTGATGGCTTACCAAAAGAAATGGTTTCTCTTAGCCAGAAATTCCACGCCCAAATTTATGCCAGCAATGTCACTCTGGTGAAGGATTTAGAAAATGTCATGGCAATGGGAGCACACCATAGCTATGGCGGACTCATGATGCCTCCAGTAAGCCGACATCAAATGCTACATATGAGCGATAGCCGTATCGCCAAGGCCATTTTTTCGCTGCACCCTCATAAAACCCAAAACGGAGACAAGTAATGAGAAAACGCGTGATGTTGGTGGATGACCATCCAGCTATGCTGATGGCATTAAAAAGTATGTTGCAAGATCAATTGCTTTTTGAGATCGCAGGACAAGCGCAGCATGGTGAAGAGTGCCTACGCTCAATCAAAGAAGTGAATCCCAATATGGTGATCTTAGATTTAGATATGCCTAAGACGGATGGCTTTGATGTCATTCGCCGGATTGGCTTAATGCATCCAGAGGTTCGTATTCTGGTGCTATCAAGCCTAGATGAAGCAGTCTACGGCGGCAGAGTTCGATCCTTAGGTGCACATGGCTTTGTCAATAAGACTGCTGGGGCTGATGTCATTTTGGCTGCATGCGTTGCCATCTCACAGGGATATACCTTCTTCACCCATGGGAAGAACGGCAACACCTCTTTAAGCGATAACGACAAATTGGCATTGATATCCGATCGTGAGTTACAAGTTATGAAGTATCTGGGTAAAGGTAATACCAACCAGCAAATATCAGACCTTCTACACATTAGCAATAAGACAGTAGCCACCTACAAGACCAGAGTCTTTGACAAGCTAGGCATTAACAATATTGCTGATTTGATCCTGTTCTGCCGCATGAACAACATCATCGAAAGCTAAGCAGCGCATGCATCGATTCATATTGAAAAAAGTATTCATACTTTGCTATATCTATACAGGTCTGGCACATGCCGGGCCCTTTAGCGCTTTAGAGCAATCATGGATCGATGCCCATCCAGTGGTGCGATTTAGTATTCACGAAAAATATGCTCCCTATCTCAACCCATCAGATCATCGACCGGGTGCAGCCCCCTTTATGGCGCTTCTATCCAAAATAGAGGAGTGCACACGACAGCAATATTTACCGGTGTGGAGAAAAACAGATCAAGAAGGTTTAAAACAACTTGGCAAAGGTGAGGTGGACTTCATGATCGATCCACCAAATATTGATGACTACGTATTGAAATTTGGCTCTCTGTCTGAAGCTATCTTTTGGGGTCATGATGCCGTCCTTACCAAGGTCTCAAACAGCCTAGATTCACCTAATGCCAAGATTGGCTATTTCGATCGAGGCCTTGAAAATTCACCCTTCAGCATTGATGGCTACAGCACAAGCAAGCAAACACAATCTACCGCCGGCCTCATTCAATCCCTTATCAAAAATGATATCGAGGCCCTCGTCATGCCCATTCGCATGGCACGGCTACTGATTGGCGAAACCCAACATTCAGATCTAAAAATAGATGGTCTATATAGTCGCGATCCTTTTGCCTATCGCTGGCTCATCTCAGAACAGAATACTCCTCTACATGATGTACTAAGCCACTTTCTAAAAGACTTAGATCCCATTGCGTCACGCCAACTTTTCGCCTTAGAAGACGAGTCCAAGCCAAGACCAGCCATACTGCCGTGGCTGAGTGCCATCATTGTCTTAATAATCAGCGGAGCTATGTTCTACCAACTCCAAAGAAAATATTTTCATCAGAAGCGAGCTGCCTTGGAATTGCTTCACTCAAAAGAACTTGCTGAAAAAGCAAATGCTGCCAAGTCTGCTTTTCTGGCCACCATGAGCCATGAGATTCGTACGCCGATGAATGCCATCTTGGGCGTTCAAGAACTACTGCTTGGTAGCGCACAATTTCCCAAGAAAGATAAGTCCCTATTAAAGAGTGCCCAAGCTTCTGCCGAATCTCTTTTGGGCATGCTAAATCAAGTGTTAGATATTTCTAAGATTGAGGCTGGCAAACTGACCCTCAACCTAGAGCCCTGCAATCCACATCAATTGATTACAGATATTCATGCGGCATTTTCTACGGTAGCCAAAAAACAGAATTTGCTACTTCATACCTCGATTGATCCCAGGATCGCCGAAGTACTCATGATCGATTCTTTACGTCTACGACAAGTTCTACAAAATTTACTTAGCAATGCGATTAAGTTCACCGCTGAGGGTGAGGTGTACTTTTCGATAAGCGTCCTCGCCGATGATCATGCTGGCCAATTGCTTGAGTTTCGGGTGATTGATACTGGTGTAGGAATGGGGAGCGATCAAATCAAATTGGCTCTGCAAGCTTTTGAGCAATTACCAGCCACGCAAGAGTCTTACCTATCGGAGCAAACGAGAGGGACGGGTCTTGGGCTCACCATCACCAATCATTTAGTGAATTCCATGAACAGTCATCTGTATTTTGAGAGCGCCCCAGGCTTTGGAAGCAATGTCCACTTTTCGGTAGCTTTTCCTAGGACAAGCGTTGCTGCCGCTCAGGTTTCGGGCTTTAATTCGCTCGGACCAGCGTCCAAGAATTTGATCTCAAAAAAGCCAGGTCGAAAAAACTCTCACATTCATGCATTAGTAGTTGAAGATCACCCAGCTAGTCGGCAAATTTTGTCCCTGCAACTAGAAGCGCTTGGTATCAGCACTTGCATTTGTGAGAATGCTGCTGCAGCCCTCGAACTGATGCGAGACGATCATTTTGATCTCATGCTCACAGATCAATCCATGCCTGGAATGCAAGGCTCTGAACTGGCAAAACAAATTCGCTCTCAAGGCAATCGTGACTTAATCATTATTGGAGTCACTGCAGATATTTACGCACTAGACTCTCGCCATCAATTTTTATCATCTGGTATGAATGGCGTACTCATTAAACCTTTAAGTTTGGGGGCACTTGAGAATGAACTCATGCGCTACTTTGAATCTAGCCAAGCCTCGGTCTCTACTTCTGAGCCCTATTCATTTGATGCTTTCTCCAATCTCATCAAAAATGATTCCCACCAAATCATCGTGATCTTGGAGGAAATTGAGAAGGTTCACCTAGATACTCTGAATCAATTGAAATCAGATGCTAATCAAGTCCCAATGGATGAAGCCTATTTTCAAAGTCTGGTTCATAAAGTCAAAGGTGGGGCGCAACTGCTGCAAGCTACTCACTTTATTCATGCCTGCGAATCACTTGAAGTGGATGGAGAGCTTACAGAGCGTATTGGGCAATTTATTAGCCTTCTAGAAGAACAAAATCAAACTATCGCGACTTGCAAGAAAAAATATCAGTAGCAATGAGCTGGTGAGCGCTAAGGTTTATCCTATGGGAAATGCGCACCAAATCATCTTCGCCCTCCTTAATCAGCCTGCTGGCCTTTCTACTGGCTAGCCTGATTACCTGCCAAGCTCACTCCGTCGACCTGGCTTCTCAAAATACCTCCCTTCAGTACATCCCTAAGGCCGTAGCCGCCAGCCTTGAAAAGAGTCAGATTCCCAAAGAAGCAATCAGTATTTCAGTAGTAGAAATTGAGCCAGGCCGGCCAGGGAAGATAACAGCAAAAACAGAGGTAGATTGGCGCTCACAGCAGGCAATGAATCCTGCGTCAACCATGAAACTGCTGACTACACTCACCGGTCTAGATGTACTGGGACCGCAATATCGTTGGCGCACTAATCTGTATACCGATGGAATCATTCGTCAGGGCATCCTCAAAGGTAATTTGTACTTGCAAGGTACTGGTGATCCAAAATTAGTCCCCGAAGAAATGGTCAAAATGATGAAGGCCTTGCAAAATCTAGGTATTCAGAAAATTGATGGCAATTTATTTTTTGATAGGAGCGCCTATGCCCCCAATGTCATGGAGCACAACACGATTGATGGGGAATCCTTACGCGCCTATAACGTGCCACCAGACCCTCTGCTATACGCTTTTAGAACCCTCTCATTTCAATTAGGAAAATCGCGTACTGCAGACTTTATTGATATTAGCTACACACCACCACTATCCCAGCTCAAGGTAATCAATCAAATGCAATTGATCGATCAATCTTGCGATAGCTGGAAGAGCAATATTCGTTTTAACCTTGATCCCGAAGGAGACAAATCTAGCACTAACCAGTTTCTGACTGCCCAGTTTTCCGGGGGATTCCCTAGCAGCTGTAAAGGGGTGAACTATAACGTTGTGGCTTTAGATGCCAATACCTTTCTCACTCAGGGATTCGCTGCAGCCTGGGAGTTAGCCGGCGGAACTTGGGCTCAAGCACCTACCGGAAAATCTGCCTCTGTTCCCTTGGCGTCACGACTGCTTCTCCAGTTTGAAGGCATTCCTTTGGCTGATGATGTGCAAGATATTAATAAATATTCCAATAACGTGATGGCGAGGCAGCTCATGTTGACTCTGGCCTTAGAGAAGATGGGTAAACCGGCTACCACTGAAAATGGTGAGCTCGTGATTCAGAGTTGGCTAAAAGGATTAGGACTTCAGTTTCCAGAGCTGGTGATTGAGAACGGTTCCGGTCTATCTCGTAATGAAGCAATCTCTGCGGAACATTTAACGCAATTATTAGTCGCCGCTCGCAATCTATCCGTAGCAGATATTTTTTATAACAGCCTGCCTATTGCCGGGACAGATGGCACGATGCGCAATCGCCTCATGGCGCATTTACGAAAGTTTCTACATTTAAAGAAAAAACCTGAAGCTCGTATCAAAACAGGTTCGCTTGCCGATGTCAGGGCAATATCCGGCTATGTCATGAGCAAGTCTGGAAAGATGTATGCCGTAAGCTCATTCATTAACCACCCCAATGCTTGGAGAGGTTTAGACGCGCATGATCAACTACTGGCGTGGCTACTTAATGATGGTCCAGAGCCAAAGCACGCGCGCTGAAGTCGATCCCGAACACCATCCCATTCCTCGCCTGCTGGTGGCTCCGGAAACAGAATGAGGTCCCAACCCTGTTGATCCAAGTCTCGCAGAGAACGATATAAGCGACTTGCAAAGGCAGCACTATCACTGGGCACAATAAGCTCTTCAAAGTGTGCCGATGGGTGTCCATCCTCACCTAATGAAGAATCCGAATCCCAAACCGCTACCGCTACCCGCGACTTGATATCTGGGAACTCACTCAGAGCATCTAAGACTCTGCCTGGTGCATACATTCTTAATGGGGTAGCAGGGGCATAATGTGCGCGCAAACTCCCAGAGACCCTTGGTGAAACCTCACCTTGCTGTGTTGAATTACTCTCGCCTGGCAAGAAGACTTTGATGCCCGTCTTGGAATAAATTTCTCCAGGAGTAATGAGTCCTGGGCGCAATAAGACTGGATGATCACCAGAAGATAAATCCAGGATGGTCGATTCAATCCCTACTTCGCAATCGCCGCCGTCCAAAATCATGAGATCGAGTATGCCCTCAAACTCGCTGCGCACATCAGCGGCACTGGTCGGCGATACCTTGCCAAAACGATTGGCGGAAGGAGCAACCACTCCGCCTTTAAATTTACGGAGCAACTCTTGCGCAATCGGGTGAGCCGGCGCCCGAATGGCTACCGTATCTTGACCACCGGTCAGCTCATTCAAAACGCTCTTATCTTTTTTAAAAACTAAAGTCAAAGGACCCGGCCAAAATGCATTAATTAGCTTTAATGCATTTTCTGATAAATCTCTTACCCACGGGGCTAGCACTGGCACCCAATCTACTTGAACCTGATCAAACTGATCAGGGGCTGCTAAGTGAACAATGAGCGGATGATTAGACGGCCGACCCTTGGCAGTAAAAATTTGCTTGATTGCATCCGGGTTCTTTGCATCTGCCCCCAAACCATAAACCGTCTCAGTCGGAAAAGCGACTAAGCCACCATCTCGCAAAGTTTGTACCGCTTCGTTAATGGCTGCAGATAAATGCAGCGCGCTACTGTCACTAGACATTGCTAGGGCTCGATCCCTAATTCAACAGCAACAGCTGCGCAATTTTGACGGGCTTGATTGAGTGACTCACCTAAACAATTGATATGGCCCATCTTACGACCCATGCGTGGATCAGATTTACCATAAAGGTGTAACTTAGCATCAGGATGCGAAAGCACTTTATCCCAAGCAGGCTCTCTCGCCTTATCTTCGCTGCCTTCGTACCAAAGATCTCCCAAGAGATTGAGCATAGAGACTGGTGCTAGCAAGCGGGTATCGCCCAAAGGTAAACGGGCCATACTTCTGACTTGCTGTTCAAACTGACTACTAACGCAAGCATCCATAGTGTAGTGGCCTGAGTTATGAGGACGTGGAGCGATTTCATTGGCAACGATGTCGCCACTCTTGAGCACAAAGAACTCCACACACAACACTCCCACGTAGTCAATCTTACGAATCAGTGCTTTAGCAGCTTCAATAATTTTTTTCTCTTGAGCAGGCTTCAGTGATGGCGCCGGCACGGTTGAAGTATGCAGGATGCCGTCACGATGAATATTCTGCGAAACGGGGTAGGCGACTACCGCATCGTCATACCCGCGCACTACCAAAGCAGAAACTTCAAAATCCAAATCCATGCGCTTTTCAAGAACACAAGGCACTTTGCCCAATTCCGCCCAAGCAGCAACTAAGTTGGCAGAGTCATAAATGGTGATTTGGCCTTTACCGTCGTAACCCATGCGCGCGGTTTTCAGAATGCCGGGGAAAAGATCTGCAGGAACGTGCGCAATATCAGCATCATGCTCAAGTACAAAATAAGGTACTGGACCAATATTGGTTTCTGCTTTCCAAGTAGCCAAGAATTTTTTCTCGGCTACGCGGTTTTGTGCCAAAGATACGCAACTGCTGCGAGGCGCCACAAAGACACCTAAGGATTCCAACTCATCTAACGCCTGAGCAGGAACATTTTCAAATTCGGTACTGACCGATTTGCATAAGGCAGCCATTTCTTTTAAGGCAGCAGAGTCGGTGTAATCCGCTTGAATAAATTTTTCCGCAATGGAGCCGGCTG
This sequence comes from Pseudomonadota bacterium, assembly GCA_046049115.1. Classification (GTDB taxonomy): domain Bacteria; phylum Pseudomonadota; class Gammaproteobacteria; order Burkholderiales; family Burkholderiaceae; genus Polynucleobacter. Next base: position 7,804 of record JBJOEU010000005.1, on the reverse strand, counting down.
GACTATCTGATCCAGGATCTAGAACGCAGACCTTGTAGCCCATTGCTTGAGCGGCTTGTGTAAACATGCGTCCCAATTGACCGCCACCCAAAATTCCTAAATACGAGCCCGGCAAAATGGGCTCCAAACGATCTACCATCTGATTAATATCCCGGCAAATTCATAGAGCGTGCAGTATCGGATTGCTTTGCACGAAACTCTTCCAACTGTTTTGCTAAGGCAGGATCGTTGACTGCCAAATTGGCAATCACATGTAAGGCTGCATTTGCAGCTCCAGCCTCGCCAATCGCAAACGTAGCTACCGGGATACCTTTAGGCATTTGCACAATGGAATAGAGAGAGTCTTCACCACGTAAGTATTTGCTAGCGACAGGCACGCCATAAATCGGAATAATTGTTTTTGATGCCAACATGCCTGGCAAATGCGCGGCGCCACCAGCGCCAGCAATAATCGCCTTGAGGCCGTTTTTAGAGGCATTTTCTGCATAGGCAAACATATCGTCTGGCATGCGATGGGCGGAAACCACTTTAGCCTCGTGAGCAATACCAAATTGCTCTAGCATTTGAGCGGCATGCTGCATGGTGTCCCAATCTGAATTGGATCCCATTACTATTCCGACTACTGGCTTTTTGCTCATCTACCTCTCCAAATGCCCTGATCTACATCGTTAATCTATCTAAGGCCCTATTATCCCAGCCTTTTTAGGGCTTTATGGAAATTAGGCCTTAGTTAAGCGAGCGAGGGCTTCGCGGTACTTTTCCGCCGTTTTATTAATCACATCTACAGGCAAAGCAGGCGCTGGGGCTGTTTTTGGCCAAGGCTTGCCATCAACCATCGCTGTTTCAAGCCAATCACGCACAAATTGCTTGTCATAGGAAGGGGGATTTGCGCCTACATAGTATGTTTCGGCGGGCCAAAAACGAGAAGAATCGGCAGTCAGGATTTCATCCATCAATACCAACTGACCGGCGTCATCTAAGCCAAATTCAAACTTGGTATCAGCAATGATGATTCCGCGAGTCGCAGCATATTCAGAGGCTTCTTGGTACAAGCGAATACTGACCTCACGAATTTGATTGGCCAATTTCTCGCCGATCATCTCGATCACTTTTTCAAAAGAGATATTTTCATCATGCTCACCCATTTCTGCTTTTGCAGCAGGAGTAAAAATAGGCTCAGGTAACTTCTGCGCATTTTCAAGGCCTGCTGGTAAGGTAATACCGCAAACCTTGCCAGTTTCTTGGTAATCCTTCCAACCGCTACCAGCTAGGTAACCGCGCACTACTGCTTCGACCAAGATTGGTTTAAGGCGTTTAGCCACCACCGCACGACCCTTGACCTGATCAAGCTCATCGACAGGCACTACGCTTTCAGGATCAATGCCCGTCAAGTGATTTGGAATTACCTTGGCTAACTTCTCAAACCAAAAATTAGCCATTTGATTGAGCACAATGCCCTTCTCAGGAATCGGTTGACCCATCACAACGTCAAAAGCAGACAAGCGATCTGTGGTGACCATGAGTAGCTTGTCATCGCCTAGCGCATACACATCACGCACCTTTCCTTTAGAGAGTAAAGGTAAAGACTTAATAGAGGTTGCGTATAAAGCAGGCATGTTTATCTCACTTCACGATCTGGGCTAACTTGCCACTCTTGTATAACTCAGCCATTTTTTCCAGAGGAATTGGCTTAATTTTGGATGCTTGACCTGCACAACCAAATGCATTGAAGCGCGCAATACAGACTTTCTTGGCTGCTTCACGCGCAGGCTTGAGGTAATCACGTGGATCAAACTTACTTGGGTTCTCAAACAGGTAGCGACGAATAGCACCAGTCATCGCCAAACGAATATCAGTATCAATGTTGATCTTACGAACACCGTTCTTAATACCCTCTTGAATTTCTTCCACAGGCACACCGTAAGTTTCTTTCATATCGCCACCAAACTCACGAATCTCTGCAAGCAACTCTTGCGGAACGCTGGAGGAACCATGCATTACTAAATGCGTATTGGGAATGCGGGTATGAATTTCTTTAATGCGCTCGATTGCCAAAATATCGCCCGTAGGCTTCTTAGTAAATTTATAGGCGCCATGACTAGTGCCAATCGCAATCGCTAGAGCATCGCACTGAGTAGCTTTGACAAAGTCGGCTGCTTGCTCAACATCCGTCAATAACTGCTCACGCGTCATCTTGCCATCTGCGCCGTGACCGTCTTCTTTATCACCTTGCATAGTCTCTAATGAACCAAGAACACCTAGTTCAGCTTCAACAGTAACTCCAATAGAGTGAGAAAACTTCACCACCTCTCTAGATACATCCACGTTGTATTCGTAGCTGGCAACAGTCTTACCATCGGCCTCTAGAGAGCCATCCATCATCACGCTAGTAAAGCCACTCTTAATGGCGGCCATACAAACTGCAGGGCTTTGACCATGGTCTTGGTGCATTACGACTGGAATATGTGGATAAGCTTCAACAGCAGCTGAAATCAAATGGCGTAAGAATGATTCGCCAGCATATTTACGAGCGCCAGCAGAAGCTTGCATGATGACTGGAGAGTCTGCCTCATGAGCAGCCTCCATGATCGCCGTAACTTGCTCTAAATTATTAACGTTAAATGCTGGTAAACCGTAACCGTTTTCAGCAGCGTGGTCCAAAAGTTGTCGCAAAGATACTAAAGCCATGATGATTTCTTAATTAAAAATGTTAGTGATAAATAGTGTGAATACAAATCTTAAAAAATGAGTTACTTCACCTGAATAATTTTGAGTGAATTCGTACCGCCTGGCTCGCCCATTGGCTCTCCAGAGGTCAGGACAACAACGTCACCCTTTTTCACCGCGCCCATCTTTTTCAAGCAATCTTCTACTTCTTGCAATGCGGTATCACGATGCTTGGTGTAATCCAAGCCAATCGGAAATACGTTGCGATAAGTGCTTAAGGCGCGCTGAGTAGCAATCTTGGAAGTCAAAGCAAAGATGGGTAAATGGATATTGTGGCGACTCATCCAAACCGCAGTAGATCCAGAGTCTGTCAAAGCAGCAATCGCATTGGCATTGAGGTGATGCGCTGTAAACAACGCGCCCAAGGCAATCGTTTGATCAATGCGGGAGAAGGTTTGATCCAAGAAGTCCGTATCCAGTTTTACTCGGTCTGACTTTTCGGCTTCAACACAAATCTCGGCCATGGCTTTGATAGTTTGTACCGGGTAGTTACCGGCAGCAGATTCTGCAGACAGCATGACTGCATCTGTACCATCAAGGACTGCATTGGCTACGTCACTCACCTCAGCGCGGGTAGGCACTGGAGCATTAATCATGGACTCCATCATTTGCGTAGCAGTGATTGTAAATTTATCAGCCTCAAGTGCGAGCTTGATCATGCGCTTTTGCAAAGCAGGAACGGCTGCGTTACCAACCTCAATTGCTAAGTCGCCACGGGCAACCATAATGCCGTCACTCTCCGCAATAATGCTCTTTAGCGCTGTAATTTCAATAGCTTCAGCGCGTTCCACCTTAGCAATCGTACGAACCTTGCCAACGCCATACTTTGCACTAGCGGCATCTGCTAGCTTGCGGGCATAGGTCATATCTGCACCATCTTTGGGAAAACTAATCGCCAGAAAATCTACGCCCATCGCAATTGCGGCATCCAAGTCAGCAATATCTTTTTCCGTTAGTGCCGGTGCAGTCAAACCACCTCCAGCACGATTAATACCTTTGTTATTGGAGAGTGGGCCACCTTGCTCTACCAAGGTAAAAATTTCTCCGCCTTTAACGCCCTCAACTCGAAGTACAACTAAACCATCATTTAATAGAAGTCGATCGCCCGGCTTAACATCTTGTGGCAACTCTTTGTAATCCAAGCCTACGCGCTCTTGATTGCCTAACTCACAAGCAACGTCCAAAATAAATTGCGCGCCTTCTTTTAAGAGAATTTTGCTGTCTACGAATTTACCAACCCGAATTTTTGGGCCTTGAAGATCGGCCATAATGCCAACCTCTTTGCCAACTTCTGCGGAAATACTACGCACTAAATCGTGACGCGCTTTATGGTCAGCAACAGTGCCATGAGAAAAGTTCATCCTCACAACATCTACGCCTGCACGGATCATCTCGCGCAATACTTCAGGCTTTTCTGATGCAGGTCCTAATGTGGCAATGATCTTGGTTGCTCTCAACATATTTAGTCTTTCGCTCTTTCGGCTAATACTGCAAAGGCTGGCAAGGTTTTGCCTTCTAAAAACTCTAAGAAAGCGCCGCCGCCAGTAGAGATGTAATCCACTTGATTTTCAATACCGTACTTCGCAATCGCCGCCAAGGTATCACCGCCACCAGCAATCGAAAATGCGGGTGAGTGGGCAATCGCTGCTGCCAACATCTTTGTGCCACCGCCAAACTGATCAATTTCAAATACACCCAATGGGCCATTCCACACAATCGTGCCAGCGTGAGCCAGCATGGTAGATAAACGTGCTGCAGTCTTAGGACCAATATCCAAAATCATATCGTCATCTGCCACTTGATCAGCGGCGACGCGATTTGCACGCGCTAATGGAGACAATTCGTTTGCAACAACAACATCTTCAGGGATAGGAACATGCGCGCCACGCTTTTCCATAATCTCCATGATTTCTCGAGCTTCATTAACCAAATCTGGCTCTGCCAATGACTTGCCGATAGGCAAACCTTTAGCCAACATAAAGGTATTTGCAATGCCGCCACCCACGATCAACTCATCCACCTTGTCAGCCAGAGCTTTAAGAATAGTGAGCTTCGAAGATACCTTTGAGCCCGCCACAATGGCAATTAAGGGGCGCTTAGGGCTTGCTAGCGCACGACTCAAGGCATCTAACTCCGCAGCCATTAAAGGGCCCGCGCAGGCAATCGGCGCAAATTTTGCTACGCCATGAGTAGTTGCCTCAGCACGGTGAGCAGTACCAAAGGCATCGTTGACATAGACATCACACAGGGCAGCGATCTTCTTAGCTAACTCGTCGTTATTCTTTTTCTCGCCCACATTCAGGCGGCAGTTTTCCAACAACACCAACTCGCCTGGATTGACTTCAAAATTACCATCTACCCAATCGCTGATTAAAGGAACTTTACGATTCAACAGCGTAGCAATTCGATCAGCTACCGGAGCCAAACTATCTTCGGGCTTGAATTCACCTTCAGTTGGGCGCCCCAGATGGGAGGTCACCATCACTGCCGCCCCAGCATCCAAACACATTTGTACCGCTGGCATAGAGGCTTTAATGCGGGTGTCTTCCGTGATATTCCCCACATCATCCTGAGGAACATTGAGGTCAGCACGAATCAAAACTCGCTTTCCCTTGAGAAGACCTGCTGCAGCCAGTTCACTTAGGCGCTTTACTTTAAAGAGGGATTCCGGCATGAGAATGGGCAAATAGAGTGGTTTAAAGGGAATACTCCATTCTAAATCGTCTCAGCTTCCTACCCCAAGGGAATTGGGCTGTCAGACTGCCCTGCCTGCTCTACAATAAAGGCTAAGAGGTATTTTAGGTCTGGGGACACCTCAGAGGCCTGAAACCCTGTTTTACTGAATTGAATCACCCAATTTATTAAATATTTAAAAGGTAGAGAAAATGTCGATGTCCGACCGCGATGGCTTTATTTGGTCCGATGGGAAGCTGGTTCCCTGGCGTGAGGCCAATGTTCATGTGCTAACCCACAGTCTTCACTACGGAATGGGTGTATTTGAGGGCATTCGTGCCTATAAAACCCCCCAAGGTACCGCTATTTTTCGCCTCCCAGAGCACGTAAAGCGTTTATTCAACGGAACCAAGATTTTCCAGATGAATATGCCATGGACCCCTGAACAGATCAGTAGCGGCATTATTGAGGTCGTAAACAGTAATAAGCTGGAATCTTGCTACATCCGCCCAATTATCTTCATCGGCTCCCAAAAACTGGGTATCTCCCCTAAAGGGAATAGCATCCACACTGCGATCGCCGCCTGGGAATGGGGTGCTTATTTAGGTGAAGATGGCATTAACAAGGGTATTCGCGTTAAAACATCCTCATTTACCCGCCACTTCGTGAACTCTTCACTAGTTCGTGCCAAGGCTTCCGGTTACTACATCAACTCCATTTTGGCCAACCAAGAAGTAACAGCTAATGGCTACGATGAAGCTCTCCTCCTGGATACAGAGGGTTATGTATCCGAAGGTTCTGGCGAGAATATCTTTATCGTCAATAACGGCATTATTTACACCCCAGATCTGGCCTCTTGTTTAGATGGCATTACTCGGAACTCCATCATCCAAATCGCCAAAGACCTTGGCTACGAATTGCGTGAGAAACGGATTACTCGTGATGAGGTGTACTCAGCAGATGAGGCGTTCTTTACTGGCACTGCTGCTGAAGTTACGCCTATTCGTGAGTTAGATGACCGCACCATTGGTGATGGTAAGCGCGGCCCGATTACTGAGCAAATCCAGAAGACTTACTTTGATGCGGTCTACGGCAGAAGCGATCAATACAAGTCTTGGCTAACTTACGTTAAGTAATTGGAAATCAGATAATGAGTGAAGCTCAAGTTGTAATGGTTGATGGCAATAAAGATTTGCCTTTACATTGCCCAACCAATAAAACCCCTAGCTGGAATTCGCATCCACGTGTATTTCTTGATGTAGCTAAAACGGGTGACGCTAAGTGCCCCTACTGCGGCACCGAGTACAAACTCACTCCCGGTACCGAGCCCCACGGGCACTAAGCCTAGCAGCACCCCAGAGCGGGGTGCTGTGTCGGGATACCTCAAATGAAACGTATTCTGATCATTGCCCCCAACTGGATTGGTGATGCTGTGATGTCTCAGCCGCTACTGGCACATCTCAAAACAATTTACCCACAGTCACAGATTGATGTTTTAGCAAGCCCCTGGGTTGCACCGATTTATCGTGCCTGCTCAGAAGCTAATCAAGTCATTGAAGCGCGACTAGAGCATAAAAAATTGCAATGGGGCTTACGTAAGCAACTAGCTAAGCAACTTGAGTTAAATCAATACGCCGCTTGCTTTGTTCTGCCCAATAGCTTGAAGTCTGCCCTCATTCCTTGGCTTGCTAATATCCCATTTCGAATTGGCTATCGCGGCGAGATGCGCTTTGGGCTGATCAATCTTGCTCTAGATAATCCAAGCAAAGTAAATCGTCCACCGATGGCAAATCATTACCTTGCGCTTGCTAATGCGCTTGAGCACTCACAAGAGATTGATATCAACAAACCTGCGGATCCTAAGCTCAATATTTCACCTGCAGCCAAAGAATCTATCAGCGCTAAGTTGCGAGATGCAGTCATCAACGAAAACTCAATTTATGTACTTTGTCCAGGCGCTGAATACGGGGTAACAAAACGCTGGCCTGCAGACCACTTTGCCTCTCTCGCACAGCAGTTAATCGCCAATGAACCAGATGCTCATGTGATTCTTCTGGGCGGTCAGGGCGATCACACCTTGGGTGAGGACATCAGGACTGAGGCAAAGAATGACTTACAGATACACAACTGGTGCGGCAAGACTTCACTAGACGAAGCAATTGCGCTCATTGGGCTAAGCAAGGTACTAGTCAGCAATGACTCGGGCTTAATGCATATTGGTGCCGCATTAAAAGTTTCGCAGGTCGCCATTTTTGGCTCAAGTGATCCACATCACACTCCACCACTGTCCGATAAAGCGAAAGTACTTTGGCTTAATCTACCTTGCAGCCCGTGCCATAAAAGAGAGTGTCCACTTGGTCACCTCAAGTGCTTAAACGATATTCTGCCCACCACCGTATTAGGC
>JBJOEU010000004.1:0-24220 GCA_046049115.1 Pseudomonadota bacterium | reverse complement strand
TAACATTTCAAATTCCATATACCCTCCTAGGTAATAAGTACTACATTGACGACGACGAAAAACTTAAAAATTTCCTGCGAACCATTCCTTCATGCGCGAAATTACACTTTGCAACGCGCCTGACTGCGAAACTCGACGGCCACGCAATAACTGCGCCTGGCCTTCCATTAGTAAACCGATACTGGTAGCAAAACGTGGGCTACGCAAAACCTCATGTAGGTGCCCGCGGTACTCGGGGGTGCCAATGCGTGCTGGACGCAAGAACACTTGCTCAGCAAGCTCAACCATTCCAGGCATCAGGGATGTTCCACCAGTTAGTACGATTCCTGAAGACACCATATCTTCGTAACCAGAGTCACGTACAACGCCACGAACTAAGGTAAATAGCTCATCTACTCGTGGCTCAATTACAGCAGCTAAAGCTTGCTTTGACATCGGGCGTGGCTCACGATCTCCAACACCCGGGACATCAATCATGGTGGTGGGGTCCGCCATATCTTGGCGAGCAATACCATATTGAATCTTGAGATCTTCCGCATCAATCGTTGGTGTACGCAATGCCATTGCAATGTCATTGGTAATTTGATCGCCCGCAATTGGAATCACGGCAGTATGTCGAATGGAGCCTTGGCAATAAATCGCAATATCGGTTGTACCACCACCGATATCCACCAAGACAACACCTAATTCTTTTTCATCTTCGGTTAACACAGCTAAGCTTGAAGCCAATGGTTGCAAAATTAAATCGTTTACCTCTAAACCACAACGACGTACACACTTCACAATATTTTGTGCGGCACTAACAGCCCCAGTAACAATATGTACTTTCACTTCTAGGCGTAAGCCACTCATACCAATTGGTTCACGTACATCTTCCTGTCCATCAATAATGAATTCTTGAACAAGAATATGAAGGATTTGCTGATCGGTTGGGATATTGATTGCTTTAGCAGTTTCTAAAACACGCTCTACATCGCCAGCACTCACCTCCTTATCGCGTATTGCCACCATGCCGCTAGAGTTAAAGCTCACAATGTGATTTCCAGCGATACCAGTAAAGACCTGCACGATCTGACGATCAGCCATGACTTCAGCTTCTTCAAGCGCTTTTTGAATAGACTGAACAGTAGCTTCAATATTGACAACTACACCCTTCTTCAAGCCTTTGGATGCAGTTTGACCAACACCAACCACATTAAATTGGCCATCAGCTGCTAACTCAGCAACCAAAGCAACCACCTTGGAGGTTCCAATATCTAATCCGACCAATAAATCGCGGTTGTCTTTACTCATTCCAATTCCTCATTGCTTCTGCTCATTTTTTTTACCGTCTGTTTCATTCTTTTTCAAACTTGCCGAAGCAAGATGTACTGCAAAACCATTTGCGTAGCGCAGATCAATTGCATCGACGCGATTAGCCCATCTTTCTTGAACCTGCGGCCAATATTTAAATAGGCGCGCCACACGGTCTTCGGTTAATGTTTTGTCTGAATTTTCTTCATCTCTACCAAACTCCACTTTCATGCCGTTAGATAACTTCACATGCCAGGCATAGCGATCAGAGAGAGTTAAGCTTTTTACTTCTGCGCTCCAAGGCTTAAACCAAGTGTTTGCTTTTTCATACAAACGCATCACTTCTTTACTGGCATCTTCTGGTCCTGTGAAATCAATCAAAGAAACACCGTCCCCCACATCAGAAACACGACCAGCAAAGAGCTCGCCATGGGTATTCATTAAGGTGTGACTATCAGGGCCACCCCAAGTGCCAAAAGGCTTTTGCTCTTCAATACTCACAATCAATCCGTTAGGCCAGACTCTACGAACGTTGGCATGACGTACCCAAGGCATCGACTCAAAACCACGTTTCACATCTTCTAATCTGACACTAAAGAAATTTCCCTGAACAGTCTCTAAAACCTGCTGCTTCACCACAGGCTTATTAATATGTTTGAGCGTTTGACCAGCTACCGGCTCTATCACCACTTGGCGTAATACAAACACTGGGCGCTGACTCAGCCAAATCAAAACTCCAACCAAAATCATGGCCGCAAAACAACGCATCAAGAAACGGCTCAGCTTTTGCATCCGCTCCGCATGATTCCAAAGAGGAGATGCCAATGAAGCAAACACCTCACCGAAACTATTTATAAAGGCGCTTATCCAACTCATGACTACATGGCCCCTTTGTTTTTCAAGGTTTGGCTGATGACCCAGAGAACCAGTTCGGCATACTCAACACCAGCCGCTTTTGCCGCCATAGGAACCAAAGAATGCGAAGTCATACCTGGAGATGTATTCATCTCTAAGAGATATGGCTTACCAGTCGCTTGATCAAGCATCACATCAGCTCGACCCCAAGTCTTGCAACCGAGCGCACGGTAGGCAGCTAAAGCTAATTCTTGAACTGCTTTATTTACTTCTGGCGCAAGCCCAGTGGGGCATAGGTATTTGGTCTCATCGGAGAAATACTTGTTGTGAAAATCGTAATTAGCTTCTGGTGGAATAATTTTGATCACAGGCAAGGCTTCTGCATTTTCTCCAAATCCAACCAATGGGCAAGTCAACTCATCGCCAACAATACAGGTCTCAGCAATTACTTTTTTATCCATTTTGGCTGCCAACTTGTAAGCAGCAGGTAATTCCTCAACAGATTTCACTTTAGTTAAACCAAGTGAAGAGCCTTCATGCGCGGGTTTCACAATTAATGGCAAACCTAAATGCTTCACTACAGCACTCCAGTCACTATCAGCTTTAAGCTCTTCAAATTCTGGAGTTGAAAGACCGCTACTAAGCCAAACAAGCTTGGTCGCAATTTTGTCGATAGCCAATGCAGATGCCAGTACACTACTACCGGTATACGGTAAACCCAAAAGCTCTAATAGTCCTTGAATCGTTCCATCTTCACCATAACGCCCATGCAAGGAAATGAATATACGATCAAATTTTTCATTTGCTAATTCGGTTGGGCAACGTAAACCCGGATCAAATGAGCAAGCATCAACCCCTTTAGAGAGTAGCGCTTCCAGCACGCCATTACCCGACATCAAAGAAATCTCACGCTCACCAGAACGTCCGCCAAGTAATACACCGACGCGCCCAAGAGACTTCACATCTAGAGTTGCGAGTTCTTGCTTCACTCGCTCACCCCAAGAAAGCAATGATTGGTTTTGATTAGACATGTTTTGCCTCTGCTAAAACATGAGGTAAACCAGAGATGGAGCCTGCCCCCATCGTGATTAGGATATCCCCGTCACGTAATATGGTGCTGAGCTTTTCAGGCATTTCTGCAACGCTTGGAGCAAAGGCTACAGCCCCACTATTTAAGAGGCTATTTTTTACCTTATCAGCAGTGAGTGCGGCTTTCATCAGGCTTTGACCATCTGCACCCGGAATCTTTGCCTCACCAGCTGGATATACCTCAGTCAATACAAGTGCATCAAAGTTTTTGAGGACTTGTACAAACTCACCAAAGCAATCGCGCGTTCTTGTAAAGCGGTGGGGCTGGAATGCCAGTACTAATCGACGGTCTGGATAAGCGCCACGGGCTGCAGATAAAGTAGCCGCCATTTCAACAGGATGGTGTCCGTAATCATCTATCAATGTGAAGCTTCCGCCAGAAGTTAGAGGAATTTCTCCATACCTTTGGAAGCGGCGACCAACACCACTAAATTCAGATAAAGCCTTCACAATAGCCTCATCGCTAACACCCAATTCGGTTGCAATACCAATTGCCGCTAATGCATTTTGAACATTGTGTAGACCGGGTAAATTTAATTGCACCTCAAGACGACCTGGTTTATTACCATGACGGCGCACAGTCTTACGATCAACTGTAAAGTGCATACGAGGGCCTTCAGCCCGGACATTACTTGCACGAATATCGGCATCATCAGATAAGCCGTAGCGTAATACTGGCTGAGATACAAACGGAATAATATCGCGAACATTGGCATCATCAATGCATAGAACAGCAACACCGTAAAAAGGCATACGCTGAATAAACTGTACAAAAGCCTGCTTCAATCTGGCCATATCATGTTGATAGGTATCCATATGATCAGCATCAATGTTAGTAACGACCTCCATCGCAGGAAATAATTGCAAGAAGGAGGCGTCTGACTCATCCGCCTCCACCACAATAAAGTCACCTTGACCCAAGCGCGCATTAGCGCCTGCAGAATTTAACTTGCCGCCAATAACGAAGGTCGGATCTAAACCACCTTCAGCTAAGACTGAGGCAACTAAACTAGTTGTCGTTGTTTTGCCATGAGTGCCTGCAATTGCAATACCTTGCTTTAAGCGCATGAGCTCGCCGAGCATGACAGCGCGCTGAATCACGGGGACCTTAGCTGCGCGAGCAGCAAGCACTTCGGGGTTATTGCCTGCAACTGCAGTAGAAATGACCACCGCCTCTGCAGTACCAATATTTTTAGGGTCATGACCGATATGAATCACTGCACCTAAGTCTTTTAGGCGCTTTGTTACAGCGCCTTCAGCTAAGTCGGATCCAGATACCTGATATCCAAGATTGAGCAAGACTTCGGCAATACCACTCATGCCTGCGCCGCCAATACCAACAAAATGAATTTGCTGCACGATATGTTTCATATACCTACTCCTGCACAGTCTGCACATACTTCAGCTACGCGCTGAGTTGCATGAGGCTTAGCTAAATTACGGGCACGCTGGGCCATCACTTGCAAATCTTGGCGGCTAAAATTTTGAATCATAGATGCCAGATCCTGTGGGTTGAGATCTTGTTGTGGCAACAAAATAGCTGCATCTGCATCAGATAAAAATCGTGCATTGGCAGTTTGATGATCATCAATCGCATATGGGAATGGAATCAAACAGGATGCAACGCCACAAGCGGCAATCTCTGAAACGGTCATTGCACCAGAGCGGCAGATCACCAGATCTGCTTGAGCATAGGCGCTTGGCATATCGTCAATAAAAGGGCGAATGTCAGCGGCAATACCTAAGTTGGCATAACGTTGCTGTAAATCTACAAGATGTTTATCGCCTGCTTGGTGAATTACATGTGGGCGTGCATTCTTGTCGATTAGCGCTAAGGCTGCTGGAATGACTTCATTTAAAGCTGCGGCACCTAAGCTGCCACCAACCACTAGAATTGACAAAGGCCCAGTACGCTCTTCGTAACGTTTTGCTGGTGCGCCTACGGTATCGAACTCCTCGCGAATGGGATTACCAACCCACTCGGCATGCGCCATCGTATCTGGAAAACCAGTTAGGGTACGCATAGCAATTTTTGCTAAAGCGCGATTGGCGCTTCCCGCTACAGAATTAGCTTCATGTAGGACCAATGGCGTCTTTAATAATTTCGTCATCAAGCCACCAGGGAAGGTAATGTAACCCCCCATACCTAAAACTACATTTGGCTTAATGCGGCGCATGATCTTCCAACTCTGCATACAGGCTCTTGCAAGATTAAATGGCAACATCAATGTTGTTTTGATACCTTTGCCGCGCAAGCCGCCAAAGTTCACTGCCTCAAATGGGAAATCGCAAGCTTTTACTAAGCGATATTCCATGCCGCCTTGATTGCCAAGCCAAGATACATTCCAGCCACAAATTCGCAGGTATTGGGCAACAGCCAACCCCGGGAAAATATGTCCCCCAGTACCACCGGCCATAATCAAGATGGATGGCTTAGTCATAGCTTGCCACCTCGCATTAAGATTCGGTTTTCGTAATCAATCCGAAGTAGCATTGCTATAGCAACAGCATTCATCAAAATCCCTGAGCCGCCATAACTCACCAGTGGGAGCGTTAAGCCTTTTGTGGGAAGCAAACCTAAGTTCACACCCATATTGATAAATGCTTGCCAACCAATCCATATCGCCACACCTTTAGCAGCAAGACCCGCAAAACTGCGATCTAACTGCAATGCAGTACGGCCAATGAGGAATGCGCGTCGCACGATCCAGTAGAACAAGAAAATCATCACCACCACACCGACAAATCCGAGCTCTTCACCAATTACCGCCATGATGAAATCGGTATGCGCCTCAGGTAAGTAATGTAATTTTTCAACGCTACCGCCTAGGCCTAGACCAAACCATTCGCCACGGCCAAAGGCCATCAGAGAGTGGGTTAACTGGTAGCCTTTATTCGCCGCATTCTCGGCCTGCCAAGGGTCAATAAAAGCCATGATGCGTTTTTGACGGAATGGTGAGAAAGCAATAATAGTCACTGCACTCAAAATGCCGACCACCAATAATCCACCAAATAATTTAGCGTTAATACCGCCTAAAAATAAAATTCCGAATGCAATGAGTGATATCACTACGAGCGCGCCCATATCTGGCTCAGCCATCAGCAAGCCGCCAACTAAGGCAACAGCAATACCCATTGGAAGCATGCCCTTAACAAATGAGTGGAGATATTCTTGGCGCTGCACTGTATAGCTTGCGGCAAATATCACTGCAGCAAACTTCATTAATTCAGATGGCTGGAAATTCATGAGACCCAATGGAATCCAACGTTTAGCGCCATTTACACCCTTTCCAATACCAGGAATGAGCACAGCAATTAATAACAAGACGGTAAACCCAAAAATAATTGGGGAATAGCGATCCCACACGTGAGTTGGGATCTTAAATACCCAAATAGCAACACTGATCGCAATTGCTAATGAAATGCAATGACGAATTAAGAAAAAATTACTACTGTAATTTGCATACTTAGGGCCATCTGCCAAGGTAATGGAGGCGGAATAAACCATGACTAAACCAATGAGAGCTAAAGATAGCACCGCCCAAACCAACAGCTGGTCATAATCCATCATGCGTGAGCGAGTTTGTTCAACACCAGAAACTGCGTCTCTCAAGCCACTGCGGAAATTATCTATCCCGCCTCTGGAGAAATTCCAGAAGCGACCAAGACCCAAGCGGTTCTCAGGAAAAAGTTTTTCCTTCAAACTCATGCATCAGCTCCTTCGAATTGCATCCCTAATTCCTGAACTTCAGAAACAAATGCCTCAGCACGTGCTACGTAATCGCTGAACTGATCAAAGCTGGCGCAAGCCGGGGATAACAAAACGATATCGCCTGACTGCGCCTGTTTTGCAGCTTGCGCAACTGCATTTTGTAAAGTCTCACTCATGACGCAAGACACGGAGTCACCCAAAGCTTCAGCAATAATAGGAGCGTCTTTACCAATGAGAAAAACGCCCTTTACAAAACGTAATGCCGGTTCACGTAAGGGATTAAAGTCTTGGCCCTTACCCTCACCGCCAGCAATCAACCAGATCCGCTTGCCAGACTCGCTAGCACTTAAGCCATTCAAGGCGGCTACGGTTGCGCCTACGTTAGTACCCTTACTATCGTCTACATATTCAACATTCGACACAATCGAAACACTTTGAACACGATGTGGCTCGCCATGGTAATCACGTAAACCATGTAAGAGCATATTCATTGGTAGACCTGCTGATCGCGCTAAAGCTAGAGCAGCCAAAGCATTCAAAGCATTGTGGCGACCGCGAATCCGTAAAGCATCAGCAGGTATTAAACGCTTGAGTCTTAATGGTTCATCCTCTATAACAACTGCTTTACGGCGACGCTTCGGTTGTGGCTCAAGATCTTCATCTACTTCAGCCCAGACTAACCAATCAATTCCACCAGCACGCAAATCATGCTCAATTCCAAAAGCCCCCTGCTCATCAGGGCGGCTGGCACCAAAAGTAATAACTGACTTATTGGATTTCTGCTCTTCAGAAAGCAGATTCATGACCAGTGAATCATCTCGATTCAAGATGCAGATAGTATCCCGCCCAAAGATATTGGCTTTTGCATCAATATAAGCTTGCATATCACCATGCCAATCCAAGTGATCTTGCGTGATGTTTAATACGGTCGCTGCTGTTGCATTAAAAGTAGTTGTGTAAACCAACTGGAAACTAGATAACTCGAGCACCCAAATCTCGGGCATATCGGCAACTTGATCAGACTCATCCAAGCAGGACATTAATTTATCTAAAGCTGCTGGGCTGATATTGCCAGCTACAGCAACTGTTTTACCGGCGCGTTCACACAATTGCCCCGTCAACGCCGTTGTGGTTGTCTTTCCATTTGTTCCAGTAATGGCCAGTACAGCAGGCTTGTATTGGGACTGCTCAACCTGAGCCATACGATCCAGCGCAGCAATAGCTCTGGCAAAGAATTCCAATTCTCCCCAGATATCAATACTAGATTCTTGTGCTTTAGCTATGAAAGAAGCTACTGGCTCTTGAAGTGGCGACAAACCAGGACTAATTCCAATCACTTCAATACTCTTTAAACTCAGGTCATCCAAAGGGCCGAAATAAGCTTCTTGAAGTCCCGCAAATTCAAGATCTGCTAACCAGGCTTTTTGGCGCTCATTCAGATTTTCACGATCACGCGTATCGGCCAGACTCACCTTTGCAGCATTCCGTAAACACCACTTGGCCATAGCATAGCCAGATTCACCCAATCCTAAGATCAAGAAATGTTGGGGTGCTTGATAACCCTCATCTGCGATGAGAGCTGGATTGGCGAAGGCTTGGTCTAAGTTATTCATATTCTTTGGCTTACCTTAATTTCAGGCTGGAGAGGCCAATGAGAACTAATAAAATGGTGATGATCCAAAAGCGAACCACGACTTGAGTTTCGCGCCAGCCACCTAATTCGAAATGGTGATGCAAGGGAGCCATCCTAAAAATACGACGGCCTTCACCAAAACGCTTCTTGGTAAATTTGAACCAGAAAACTTGTAGCATCACTGACAGTGTTTCTGCCACGAAGATCCCACCCATGACAAAAAGTACGATTTCCTGACGAACAATCACGGCAATAGTTCCGAGTGCACCACCCAATGCGAGTGCGCCAACATCACCCATAAATACTTGGGCAGGATGCGTGTTGTACCAAAGGAATGCGAGTCCAGCGCCGCCCATAGCGCCACAGAAAATCATGAGCTCACCTGCGCCAGGAATATAGGGGAACAATAAATACTTTGCGTAAATCGCATTACCCATCACATAAGCAAATGCGCCTAAAGCAGCGCCGACTAATATCACCGGCATGATCACTAGACCATCCAGTCCATCCGTCAGATTAACGGCATTACTACTTCCGACAATCACCAAGTAACTCAGAATGATGAAGCCCATCACACCCAATGGATAGCTCACCTCTTTCATGAAAGGAATGAGCAGGTTTGATTTAGCAGGCAAGTCCAAAGCGAAGCCACTCTTAAGCCAATCAAAGAACAACTGTAAAACTTTGAGGTTATTCACCTCGGATACAGAGAAAGCTAAATAAATAGCAGCAAATAAGCCAATCAAAGTTTGCCAAAAGAACTTTTCTCTTGAGGCCATGCCTTTGGGATCTTTACGCGCTACTTTGCGGTAATCATCCACCCAACCTACCAAGCCGAATCCAAAAGTCACAATCATCACAATCCAGATAAAACGATTACTCAGATCAGCCCACAGCATGCAGGAGATAAAAATACCCAACAGAATCAATACGCCACCCATCGTTGGGGTGCCTGATTTCACTAGATGGGTTTGAGGGCCATCCGTACGAACTGCTTGACCCATCTTTAATGCAGTCAACTTGCGAATAACCCATGGACCTGCTGCCAAACCTATCAGCAAAGCAGTCACTGTTGCCATCACCGCTCTGAACGTGATGTAGTTAAAGACCCGGAAAAATCCGAAATCGTCCTGCAACCATTGCGCCAACATTAAGAGCATGTTTTAGCCCCCTCTAATAAGGCCTGCACTACACGCTCCATACGCATAAAACGAGATCCCTTAACCAAAATATCTAAATGCATATGCTTACTCGAGTCTTGATCTACAAGTGCTGCATTAAGCTCTTCAAGCAATTGATCTAAGGTTGTGAAATGAGTAGCATTGTTTGCAAGTTGGGTCTTCTGTGAACTATTAAAGCCCTGAACAGCAAATTTGCACTGCTCTCCAAGAGCAAATAGCTTACTAACACCTTG
Organism: Pseudomonadota bacterium; assembly: GCA_046049115.1. Classification (GTDB taxonomy): domain Bacteria; phylum Pseudomonadota; class Gammaproteobacteria; order Burkholderiales; family Burkholderiaceae; genus Polynucleobacter. The sequence continues at coordinate 14,224 of JBJOEU010000004.1, read as the reverse complement.
CTCAGCGGCATAGGCGCCAACTTCCTCATGGAAGCTAGGGCCTTGATCACCCACCTCACCCATATCACCCAATACCAACCAAGACGTATTTCCAGACTGTTTCAATGCATCAATAGCAGCTCTTACAGAATCAGGATTGGCGTTATAGCTATCATCAATCAGAGTACGGCCAGTATTGAAAGGCTTTGATTGCATTCGTCCATTTACCGGGACGAAAGATTCCAAGCCAGCCTTAATTTGCTCCAGACTTAAACCAGCACCCAAAGCAACTGCGCTAGCTGCTAAAGCATTGCGGACATTGTGACTTCCTAAGGTATTGAGCTGCACTTCAATCTTGCCTAACTCAGTTGCAATCTCAATTTTTCCGCTAGCCAATAACTTGCCAGTCACGGAAGCTGTGGCTACCAAAGAGTTAGTGGATAAAGCAAAATCAATTACCTTGCGCCCTGCAGCAGCTTGATGCCAAAGATCAGAGAATTCAGAATCCGCTGGAAATACTGCGACACCATCTCCGGGGAGTGAACTCAAGGCAGTTGAATGTTCTTTTCCAACCGCTTCCACTGTCGCCATAAATTCTTGATGCTCACGTTGAGCATTATTAATTAGAGCAATATTAGCCTGAGCAATGACTGCTAACTCTGCAGTTTCGCCAGGATGATTCATACCTAACTCAATCACTGCCAGGCGATCAGTCGGTCGCATACGTAGCAAGGTTAGAGGCAGCCCAATATCGTTATTAAGGTTACCCTTAGTTACCAAGGTACATTCTTCGCCGGCGGCTACCTTGAAGATGGAGGCAATCATCTCTTTTACGGTAGTCTTACCATTTGATCCAGTTACCAAAGCCACTGGGATAGAAAATTGTGCACGCCATGCCTTTGCCAACTCACCTAAACCTTGCTTAACATCTTGGACGCATACTGCAGGTAAGTTGGTAGGGCACTTTTCTTTTTGACTAACAAGTGCCGCACTTGCGCCTGCTTTGGCAACATCATCCAAGAAATCATGCGCATCAAAACGTTCGCCCGCTAAGGCAATAAATAATTCACCAGACTGAATCTGACGACTATCGCTGCCAACGCGAGAAATGGGTATTGCAGCAGCAGACTCTGCATCAACATGAATCAGCTGACTGCCTGGCAACATGGCATGAACTTGAGCAAGAGTGGTCATCGACGTACTCATACGCTACCCCCGGCTGCCAAACGAATGTGCTCTTGATCAGAAAAATCAAATTTCTTACCATTGATTTCTTGAGTAGACTCATGGCCTTTACCAGCAACCAAAACGATGTCTTTGACATCGGCATGTCGTACCGCAGCCATAATGGCAGCCGCTCTATCAGGCAGCATTTGAACATTCCCCAAGTCACCTGACATGCCAGCTTGAATCATGACAATAATAGATGCTGGATCTTCAGATCTAGGGTTATCACTTGTAATCACAATATGATCGGCAAACTCTTGCGCTGCACGACCCATTTGGGGGCGCTTACCTGAGTCTCGGTCACCGCCGCAACCAAAGACGCACCAGATTTTTCCATCACGTTGATTTGCAATGGGGCGTAATGCGTTCAATGCTTTAGTGAGGGCATCTGGTGTGTGTGCATAATCCACCACCATCAATGGACCCTCAGTTCTTTGTGTTTTATTCAAGTGAATTAGTTCCATGCGACCTGGAACAGCACTCAGCTTACTCATACGCTTAGAGGCCTCGCTTGGGCTCAATGCTTGAGCCAATAGAATCGTCCAAACAGCAAGGCAATTACTGAGATTAAATTCACCTAAAACCGCAAGCTGAATAGCACTTGAGCCTATGGCATCGCAATTAAATTGAGATTCATAACCAGCATTTGTAAATAAAGTATTTTCTGTATAGCTACGCTTCAGACGATTGCCAAATTTTTCAAATCCATTAAATGCATCACTACTTAAGGCATAGCCCCATACTTGAGGGCCTTGGCTAGCAAGAAGCTTCATCGCTAACTCTCGCCCGAATGCATCATCAAAATTAATGATGGCATTTTTAAGTTGTGGCATCTTAAACAGCTTTGCTTTTGCTTGGGCGTACTCTCCCATCGTGCCGTGATAGTCCAAATGGTCTTGTGTCAAATTGGTAAACACAGCACTGCGAACATCTAAGCCAGCAACACGATCTTGATCTAATGCATGAGAAGAAATCTCTATAGCAAGATTCTGAGCGCCTGCATCAAGCAATTCTTTTAACTGGGTTTGTAATTGGGGTGCATCTGGAGTGGTGTAACCAGTCTGAATTAGTCTACCCAGAAAACCAGCGCCCAATGTGCCTAAAACTGCAGTGCGCTGATTGGGCTCATCCAAAGCCTGCGCCAGCCACTGAGTAATACTGGTTTTTCCATTGGTACCTGTGACGCCGATAACATTAAGATTTTTGCTTGGGTAGTCATACCATTCCGCGCAGAGTTCTCCAGCCAAGGCCGCCAAGTTCTCAACAGCAAAACATTCTGGTCGGTCTAAGTATTCATTCGCAATACCATCAGCAGGATCGAATACCACAGCCGCAGCACCATTTGCTAAGGCGGCCGCAATGTAATCCCGCCCATCTCGCAAAGCATTGCCATGACCAACTGGGTATGCAAAGAAAATATCACCAGATTCAACTTGACGGCTATCCGCAGTCACTTTTGCATCTGCTGATGTGAGATCACGTAAGTGTGAGATCAAGAGATGGGGTTCAATATTCACCATTGCCATCATCTTTTTAAAACCGTTGTATTTGCCTTTACTGCAGCACTCTGAATATCCGCAGGATTTTTATCCTGAAGTGCCATCTGCTTCATATTACTATCCGGCAGTACGTTTAAGGTGCGTAGAGTCTCACTCACAATAGTAGAGAAGACTGGTGCAGCAACATCTCCACCATAGTGGCTGCCTCCAGTTGGTTCATCAATCATGACGGCTACCACAATGCGTGGTGCACTAATTGGCGCTAGACCTGCAAAGTAAGCGCGGTATTTATTAGCATAGCTCTTACCCACTAATTTATGTGCTGTACCCGTTTTCCCACCAACTCGATAACCTTCAGCTTGCGCTTTAATGGCCGTTCCACCAGGCTCTGTTACTGACTCCATCATGTTGCGCATTTCGATCGCAGTTTTAGCGGAAATAATATGTGTTCCAGGCTTAAACTCCGGACTACGTTCAATCGTGAGGGGAACCAATTCGCCATCACGAGCAAAGATGGTGTATGCGCGAGCTACTTGAAAGAGTGACCCTGAAATCCCATAACCAAATGCAATCCGCGCTTGATCGGTTGGCATCCATTTTTTATAAGGATGGACTGTGCCTGCTACAGCACCAGGGAAGCCAATCTTTGGTGCCTGACCTAAACCAACAGATGTGTAGAAGTTCCACATCTCTTCTGCAGATAAATTATTCATTGCAATTTTGGCCGTACCAATATTGCTTGATTTTTGAATGATTTGAGAGACGGTTAAGCTGCCATATGGATGAGTATCTGTAATTGGTTTTGGGCCAACTAAGTATTTAGCGCCGATAGCCATGTTGGTATTAGGAGCAATCACCCCCTTCTCCAAAGCAATCGCTACGGTTAAGGGCTTCATTGTTGAACCAGGTTCAAAAGTGTCAGTCAAAACGCGATTACGTAACTGCTCACCTGTGAGCTTCTTGCGATCGTTAGGGTTATAGCTTGGGTAATTTGCTAAGGCCAAGATCTCACCAGTATGCGTATCGAGTACTACTGCACCACCAGCACTTGCCCGGTGTTGCTCAACCGCACTCTTGACAGCGTTATAAGCCAGGAACTGAATCTTGCTATCAATCGAGAGTTGCAAATCTTTGCCGTTTTGGGGTAGCTGCAAAATTGCAACATCCTCGACAACGCGACCTAGGCGATCCACTACGACTCGACGTGCCCCTGGATGTCCGGCTAAGTCTTTTTCTCTTGAAAGTTCCATGCCCTCTTGGCCACGATCTTCCACGTTTGTAAAACCAACAACGTGTGCCATCGCTTCACCTTCTGGGTAAAAGCGACGGTATTCATTATTTAAGCCAATTCCCGGAATTTCTAATTGCTTAATTTGTTGCGCCACTGCTGGGTCTACTTGACGCTTCAAGAAAATCTGCTTGCGATCTTCTTTTAACTTTTTACGTAATTCAGATTCACTAATTTGTAAAAGGCTTGCTAGTTTTTGCACCTTATCTGCAGCCAAATCATCCGGCACAGTATCGTTATAGGCAATCACTGACTTTGCTTCCAGGCTTGTAGCAATCACTTGGCCATTACGATCCAATATCTTTCCACGGGAAGCCGGTAGTTCTAATTCTCGCTGTGTACCGCGTACACCTTTGGCTTCATAAAAAGCATTTCCGGGACCCTGAATCCAAAATGCGCGGATTAGCAATAGCATGAACACGAAGAACAACATGAACAGCATCAAGCGCGACCGCCACATTGGCAGACGCAACACTAAATTGGGGGTAGTTGAAAAACCTACCGGCCTCATCTAGCCTCCTTCAAGTACAAAGTACGCTCTGGAGATATGGGGACCATGCGCAACTGATTGCGAGCAACATCACGAATTCTTGCAGACTTCGATAGATTGCGCTGCTCATACTCCAAGCGTAACCAGTCCTGATTGAGTTTACGCTCTTCGATTTGCGCGCGATCAAGCGAAATAAATAATTTACGTGCACGCTGCTGCGCTGCCACCAAAGATAGTGCGCACACTAATAGCAATACCAGCAAGGTAAGCGTAGCGCGATTCAAGCTGATACCCCTGTACGTTTTTGAGCAATACGCATAATGGCGGAACGAGCGCGAGGGTTCTCTCGAATCTCATCATCGCTTGGCTTAACACGCCCAATAATCTCTAAGTCGCTTTGCGGTAAATCTCGATCACGAACAGGCAAACCTCGAGGCACTTCAACCTTGGCATGCGACTGTAGAAACTGCTTCACAATTCGATCCTCGAGGGAATGAAAGCTAATTACCGCCAAACGTGCGCCTGGCTTTAATAAATTGAGTGCCGCTCTTAATCCAAGCTCTAAATCCTCTAACTCGCGATTAATAAAAATACGGAGTGCTTGAAAAGTTCGAGTCGCAGGATCTTGCCCAACTTCTCTTGTACGAACTACGCTAGCCACCAGGCTTGCTAATTGCAAAGTTGTTTTTGGCGACAATCCCTCTTCTCGCTTCGCCACAATAGCTTTAGCAATCTGAAATGCAAAACGTTCTTCACCATAAGTCTTAATCACGCGGGTGATGTCCTCTTGTGATGCTTGTTCCAACCATTGGGCTGCCGTCAAGCCTTGATCCGTATTCATACGCATATCGAGCGGACCATCTTTGCGAAAAGAAAATCCACGATGCGCTTCGTCTACTTGGGGAGAGCTGATTCCGAGATCTAGCAAAATGCCGTCGACTGATTCTGGATCCGCATACTGATTCATCTGCGCAAAACTGTCGTGCACAATTCGCAAGCGGGGGTCGTTGATTTTTTCTGCTACTGCGATCGCATCCAAATCCTTGTCGAAAGAAATCATTCGCGCATTTGTGGGTAGTTGCGCTAACAAGGCTTGAGTATGACCACCGCGCCCAAAGGTGCCATCGATCAAAAGTGGATTTTTTGAAGCTGTGGGGGAGGTGATCAGTGGTCCACTGACCAGCGCCGTCACCGCCTCGGCCAGTAATACTGGGCGATGAGTTATGTTCATGGCGCCCTGTCATCAAAAATTAAATTGTTTCAGGGCTTCAGGCATACCTTGTGCAATGGCAGCCTGTTCTTTTGCAGCATAAGTAGCGGCGTCCCACAACTCTAGATGACTACCCATTCCGAGCAGCATCACTTCTTTTTCAATACCAGCAGCTGATCGCAACTCTGGACTCACCAAAATTCTTCCGGCGCTGTCCAGATCTACCTCTGCAGCATTGCCAAGGAAAATACGGCGCCACCAATGGGCATCCATTGGCAATTGCGCAACACGTGAGCGGAAGGTTTCCCACTCAGGCCTGGGGAATAGCAGTAGGCATCCGTCGGGGTGTTGAACTAACAAGGCGTCACGATGCTTTGCCGGCACAGACATGCGGCCTTTTGCATCTAAATTGAGAGCTGACGCACCTTGAAACACCATTTACCCCACTTTTTCACACTTCCTCCCACTTTAGAGGATCGTAATAAGAGGGTCAAGTGTTTTTGGCTTATTTTTTAGGAAATTTCCTAGTGATTACAAACACTTAGCGTCATGTGTTGATAAAATGGTGCTTATAAAAATGCTACTTGAAACAATGGCTTGGAAAATATACTTAAGAGTAGGTCTTAGCTATTTAGTCTAATAATAGACAAATATACTGTATTAATAAACAGTATATTAAATAAAATATTCAAAAAATTAGTTTAGATTTAAATTTTATAAGCAGTGCTTGTCATCACTTTAGACATTCCCTGCATCAGACTCTGAATGGGCTTCGGTAAGACCGCCCCACCAGCCAAAATTGCAGCCTGTCCATGCTCAATTTCATCGATGCGCATTTGATCAACAATTGCGCGAGAACGCTCATCTTCTGCGGGCAATGTTTCGAGATGACTCTCGAGGTGGTTTTCTACCTGCTTTTCAGTTTCAGCAACGAATCCCAGACTCCATTTATCACCCGCTAAGCCAGCAGCTAAGCCGATGGCAAAGGAGCCTGCATACCAAATTGGGTTCAGGTAACTGGTGTGTGAACCCAATTCTTGGAGGCGTGTTTCGCACCAAGCTAAATGATCCATTTCTTCTTGGCCAGAGTCATCTAGCATCTGCCGAATATCAGGGTTGCGAGCTACTAATTTTTGAGCTTGGTAAAGGGCTTGAGCGCAGACCTCACCCACATGATTCACTCGCATTAACCCAGCGGCATGCTCTCGCTCTTTGGCATCCAATAATCCGCTTGATGGGGTACTGGAACCCGGCATTGGACGGTGGGCATGAGCGCCCCCGACTACGGAACGCAGGGCTGTGTCAAACTCAATAATGAAGCGATCAATTAGCGCCATAAGCCTCTAGAAACTAGACTAAAACCTCTGTTTTGCTACTCTGCTTAGTCTTTAAACCTAATTCAGCCAATAGCTCGCGGTCTTGTTCCGCCTCGGGATTACCGGTAGTGAGTAGTTGCTCACCATAAAAAATTGAATTGGCACCAGCCTGGAAACACATGGCCTGAACTGCCCTGCCCAGCTCCTGACGTCCAGCTGAGAGACGCACACGTGCACGCGGCATAGTGATACGAGCTACAGCAATAGTTCTCACGAACTCGAGTGGATCTAAGGGCTTCTGATCTGCCAAAGGGGTTCCTGCTACGGGAACCAAATGGTTAATAGGTACCGACTCTGGATATGGGCTTAAGTTAGCCAAACGAGCCAAGAAGGCTGCGCGCTGCTCACGAGATTCGCCCATGCCCACAATACCGCCGCAACATACTGACATCCCCACAGCACGCACATTAGAAATCGTATCCAAGCGGTCTTGATAGCCCCGGGTAGAGATGACTGAGCGATAGAAGTCCTCGCTGGTATCTAGGTTATGGTTGTAAAAGTCTAAGCCCGCCTCTTGGAGGGCTTGAGCCTGATTAGGCTCCAGCATCCCCAGAGTCGCACAGGTTTCGAGGCCCAAAGCCTTAACACCCTTAATCATGGCAGTGACTTTTTCAATATCACGGTCTTTGGGCTCCCGCCAAGCGGCGCCCATACAAAAGCGGTTAGATCCAGCGGCTTTGGCAGCCTTGGCAGCCTCAAGCACCTCATCTAAATCCAGCAGCTTATTCGCCTTGACATCAGTGTCATATCGGGCAGCCTGAGGACAATATCCACAATCCTCGGGGCAGCCACCAGTCTTGATTGATAGAAGCGTAGCTAATTCCACATCACCGTCAGGGAAATTGGCGCGATGGGTCTCTTGTGCCTTAAACATCAAATCGCTAAAGGGAAGAGCAAATAGGGCCTCAACCTGGGCTACCGACCAAGCACCCAAAGCATCTACTTCTTTATGCAAATCCTTTTGAGACTTGATTTGGGTGAGGGGTTTTTCAATAGTTTGGGTGGCCTGCATGGTCGAATTCCAGAAAATAAATCAATTCAAGGCATAAACATAACAGATACAGGCCTAAATTAGGAAAAACTAGTGGTCAAATACCAAACATGAAGCCTATTTCTGATCCAAATCAAACCTCTCTGGTTGGTCGCAGCCTTGATGCCGTTTGGCATCCCTGCACTCAGATGAAGCATCACGAGTCATTGCCATTAATTGCCATTACTAAAGGTAAGGGTGCTTGGCTCTTTGATGATCAAGGCAATCCCCTCCTAGATTGCATTAGTTCCTGGTGGACCAATCTGTTTGGTCACTCTAATCCACGAATCAACCAAGCCATTACGAATCAGCTTGAAAAAATTGAACATGTCATGCTCGCCGGATTTACACACCCCCCTGTTGTGGAGCTATCCGAAAAACTATCCGCTTTAACTCAAGGCCATTTGGGTCGTGTGTTTTTTGCATCTGATGGTGCATCTGCAGTGGAGATCGCATTGAAGATGAGTCACCACTACTGGCGGCTAAATGGTCAATCACAAAAGAAAAAATTTGTCTGCTTAGAAAATGGTTATCACGGAGAAACTTTGGGCGCTCTAGCGGTCACTGATGTTGCGATCTTTCGTGAAGCCTATGGCGAACTTTTACAGGGTGTATTTACAGTGCCATCGCCCGATGCGCGCAAGGCACAAGCAAATCAAAGCGCTGATGATGTTGCCCAATGGGCGGCAAAAAAATTAGAAGAGCTACTTGAAGCGGAACATCAGAATATTGCCGCCATCATTATGGAGCCATTGGTTCAGTGCGCAGGTCAAATGGCGATGCACTCTCCAGAATATTTACGCCTAGTAAGATCGCTCTGTGATCGTTATAACATTCACCTGATCGCCGATGAGATCGCAGTAGGCTGCGGTCGATCAGGCAAGTTTTTTGCTTGTGAGCATGCAGGAGTTTGGCCGGACTTCTTGACGCTTTCTAAAGGTATCAGCGGTGGATATCTTCCCTTGTCACTCTCCATGACGACTGACAAAATTTATCAAGCCTTTTATGGCGATCAAATGCAACAGGGTTTCTTGCACTCGCACTCCTACACAGGCAACCCATTAGCCTGTGCTGCTGCCCTCGCCTGCTTAGAAATCTTCGAAACTGAATCGGTTCTCGAAAAAAATATTGGACGTAGTAAAGAACTCACTAGTGCATTTGCTTGGGCAAAAGAAGATCTTCGCATCGAACATTGGCGTCAGCAAGGTATGATCCTGGCATTTGACGTCAAGCCTAAATCGCTTGAGCGTAAAAATACTTTTTCACGAGAGATGTTTTCAGCGGGCATGACAGAAGGTATTCTTATCAGACCGATTGGTAACACGATTTATGTCATGCCGCCGTACATTCTCTCTGCAGAGGAAGCGATACAAATGGGCACTTCTGTACAGCGCGCTCTAGATCAGGTACTGCCATGAGTGCACAATTTAATGCGCGGGATATGGCAGAACATCAAATTGCCGACCTAGATGTCCAATTGCTCAGACGTAAATTGCGCACCACCACGTCACCCTGTGATACGAAGGCTCAGGTTGATCAACGAGAACTTAAAGCGTTTTGTAGCAACGACTACTTGGGTCTGGCCAATCATCCTGAATTAGTTGTTGCGCTTGCCGAAGGTGCAAAACAATATGGGATTGGAAGCGGTGCATCACACTTAATCAGTGGCCATAGCCTTGCGCATGACTTACTTGAAAAAAAATTAGCTGCCTGTCAGAGCAAACACATTCCCAATGCAAGAACCCTATTCTTAAGTACCGGCTATCTTGCAAATATCAATGCTATTACCGGTCTCAGCAGGCTTGCCAATCAAAGTGAAGTAAGCATTTATTCGGCTAAACTCAATCATGCCTCTTTGATTGATGGTGTACGTCTAGCAAGCTCACAAACTAAAGCTACAGTGACTTTGTTTGACCACCAAAATCTCAATTTTCTTGAACAAGAATTAAAGCAAGATAAGCACCCACTCAAGTTGATTGTGATCGATGGCGTCTTTAGTATGGATGGGGATATTGCACCCGTAAAAAATCTACTCCATCTTGCCGAACAATATGATGCGCTACTGATGGTAGATGATGCGCATGGCTTTGGCGTGCTTGGTGAACATGGCCATGGCATTCTGGAGCAATCGGGCGTGCATTCAGAAAGAATTATTTATATTGGCACGCTTGGCAAAGCAGCTGGCGTCAGCGGTGCATTTATTTGTGCGGCTGCGCCCTTTATTGAATGGCTCATCCAAAAAGGGCGCCCTTATATTTACAGCACCGCTACGCCGCCTGCGATTGCACACACTCTACTGACCAGTTTGGAACTCATCGAGGGCAAAGAAGGTATTGCACGTCGCGAGCAATTAAATCAACTGATTCAAATTTGGCGTGATGAAATGATTTTTCAACACTGGGAAAAAACACCCTCATTAACCCCAATTCAGCCTGTGATCTTAGGAAGCAATGCTAGCGCATTAGCAGCTGCTAAGCTCCTTGATGAGGCAGGTTATTGGATCCCAGCAATTCGACCGCCTACCGTTCCCGTCGGAAGCTCACGTCTGCGCATCACTTTTTCTGCAAACCATAGTGTTGATGATTTACGCGAGCTGATCAGGACATTGCAGATGATTGAGCAAGAAGTAAAAAGTAATTTATGACACTGAATAGATCTACTGGTTTTTTTGTCACGGGCACTGATACTGAAGTTGGCAAAACTTTGGTTAGCGGCGCACTCATTCTTAAGCTGAGAAAAGCTGGGATTCGGACAATAGCTTTCAAGCCTGTGGTTGCGGGAACTTATATTGACGCTAGCGGTCAAAAGCTGAATGAAGACTTAGAGACATTGCGCATAGCTTCAGGATTAAATTCTCGTGAGCAAAGTCTTTGTCCATTTATTCTAGATGTAGCGGCAGCACCCCATCTCGTTGCCCAGAAAAATAATGTGCATTTAGATGCCACCCTAATCCTAGATGAATTCAATGCATTGACTTCAGTATTTGATTCGGTAGTGGTTGAAGGTGCAGGTGGGTTTTTAGTCCCACTAAACGAGCAGGAAGATTTGGGGGATGTAGCACAGGCGATGGATTTACCTGTCATTCTCGTTGTCGGTATGCGTTTGGGCTGCATCAATCACGCTCTCCTCACTTGTGAAGCTATTGTGTCGCGTCAGTTAACAATTGCGGGCTGGGTAGCCAATACGCTTTCGGAGGAAATGCCTCTGTTGGCTGAAAATATTCAAACCTTGAAAGACCGAATTTTTGCGCCTTTTTTAGGTCTTGTTCCGACCCTTCCTGAGCAGCTTCAGAAATTAGAGAATGCCCCCTATTCTATTGAGGCCTTAGAGTTTGCTGCAGAACATATAAAACTGCCCGAGTAAATTCAGATAAGATGGAATTATGCGATTACTTCCAGAAATCATAGACTCCGCATCCGCTATTCAAGAGATTCGCCGCAATATCCATGCGCATCCAGAATTGCGTTTTGAAGAAAACCGTACATCTGATCTGGTAGCTGAGGCACTGTCGAGCTGGGGCATCACGGTTTATCGCGGCCTTGGAAAAACTGGTGTTGTCGGGAGGCTGGATGGAGATTTAGGTCCAGGCAAGATGGTTGGATTACGCGCCGACATGGACGCACTACCATTACAAGAACACAATCACTTTGAACATGCTTCAAAGAATCCCGGCAAGATGCATGCCTGTGGCCATGATGGTCACACTGCCATGCTCCTGGGTGCCGCTCAATACTTATCTAATCATCGAGACTTTATCGGTTCAGTCATTTTCATTTTTCAGCCGGCAGAGGAAGGTGGTGCTGGCGCGCAAGAAATGATTAATGATGGACTCTTTAAACAATTTCCTTGTGATGCTGTCTTTGGTCTGCATAACTGGCCGGGACTAGCTGAGGGTCATTTTGGCGTGACATCTGGCCCGATGATGGCTTCCAGCAATACTTTTGAAATCACCATTCGAGGCAAAGGTGGACATGCCGCCTTGCCACACAATAGTGCTGACCCTGTACTTACAGGCGCTCAAGTTGTCCAAGCTCTGCAAAGTATCATTACGCGTAATAAGCGCCCGGTAGATGCAGCAGTGTTATCGGTAACGCAGTTCCATGCAGGCGAGACGAGCAACGTTATTCCGGATAGTGCTTTTATTGGCGGAACTGTTCGCACATTCACGATAGAAGTTTTAGACTTAATCGAGCAGCGCTTACGAGAAATCTCGCATAACGTATCCAGCGCATTTGACTGTCAAGCAGAGGTCAGCTTCACTCGCAACTATCCTCCACTCATTAATCATGACAAGGAAGTCAATTTTGCAAGCGAGGTCATGAGTGAGCTGGTCGGAGCGCAAAACGTCAACACCTCTATCGACCCAACCATGGGCGCAGAAGACTTTGCATTCATGCTGCTGGAAAAACCTGGTTGCTATGTGTTTCTAGGCAATGGTGATGGCGATCACCGCTCGGTCGGCCATGGCATGGGTCCATGCCATCTTCACAATCCTTCTTATGATTTTAATGACGCACTGATTCCAGTAGGGGTCAGCTACTGGGTCAAGCTCGCTCAACGCTACTTAGAAAAATAATTCAGCTTAAGCAGTCAATTTTTTACGAGTTTGTAAATTGAGCTGGGCGCTTTTCTATAAAAGCTGCCATACCTTCTTTTTGATCATGGGTTGCAAAGCAAGAATGGAACAGGCGACGCTCAAAATGAATGCCTTCTGAGAGTGTAGTTTCGTATGCAGTATTAATTGCTTCTTTCACCATCATCGCAGTCAGCAGCGGCATGTCCGCAATTGTCTTAGCAATTGCCTTCACTTCTTTTAATAAATCTGCTTGGGGGAAAATACGGGCAACCAGTCCAGAGCGCTCGGCCTCTGCTGCATCCATCATGCGACCTGTTAAAGCCAAATCCATGGCTTTTGCTTTTGAAACTGCGCGCGGTAAACGCTGCGTACCACCAGCTCCAGGAATAATTCCTAACTTCACTTCTGGTTGTGCAAACTTAGCGCTGTCAGCGGCCATGATGGTGTCGCACATCATCGCCAACTCACATCCACCGCCAAGGGCATAACCAGATACTGCCGCAATCACTGGCTTGCGTACTTTTTTTATTTCTTCCCAGTTACGCGAGATAAAGTCGCCGCGATAGACATCAGCAAAACCATACTTGGCCATTGTTGCAATATCTGCACCTGCAGCAAATGCTTTTTCACTGCCGGTAACAATGATGCAGCCAATATTGTCGTCGACATCAAAACCCAACAGCGCCTTACCTAACTCATCCATTAACTCGTCATTGAGGGCATTTAATACTTGAGGGCGATTGAGAGTAATGATGGCGACTTTGCCATCCACTTCAGTCAATATGGTGTTGTAGGTCATCGATCTCTTTCAAAAATAATTTTTTTAGCGTGGCAACAATAGCCACATCTTGCCATCCTGCTTCATACGTCCCGCTAACTCGCCTGCAGAATCTCCTGATCCCCAATAGTAGTCTGCTCGCACTCCACCCACAATAGCTTTACCTGTGTCTTGGGCCATCACCAATTTTTGCAAGACTTGACTACTCAGCGGCCTAGTAGTACTTAAAAATACTGGGGCGCCCAAAGGCATCGCTTTCAAATCAATTGCAATGCTGCGCTCAGCAGTTAAAGGTACGCCCAAGGCGCCAGTAGGTCCCAGATCAGCGCTCACATTGCTTGGCAACTCCTTGAAGAACACAAATCGAGGATTGGCATTGAGCATCTCCTCTACTCGGCCTGGGTTGCGCTTAGCCCACGCAGAGATACCCTGCATCGTTGCCTCACCGCGCGTGATCTCCTTACGATCGAGTAACCACTGCGCAAAAGACTTGAACGGCTGATCATTGGTGCCGGCATAACCAAGTCGCAATACGCGCCCGTCTTCCAAACGAATTTTTCCAGAGCCTTGAATTTGCATAAATGCAGCAGCTACAGGATCTTGCACCCAGGCGATTTCTGAACCCCTTAGCACTCCGGAGCTCATGAGCTCAGCACGTGCTGGCGCAGGGCTTGGTTTTGAGGCTTTCCAGGCATTTGGCAGGCCATACAAGGGAACAGAGTAAGTGGCTGTACGGGTCTGGGAGCCATTCATGACGGGCTCGTAATAACC
>JBJOEU010000003.1:0-18484 GCA_046049115.1 Pseudomonadota bacterium | reverse complement strand
TCAGGCGCAAACGAAGATCAGATCCAAATAAACTTTGATCGATGATTTGCCAATCTTGACGTTGATCTAAGGCCGTCAATGGAGAGATGTTAGCCATGCCAATGCCCTCACCCATGAGGAATGGTGCGTAATAGAGTAAGAGTTCATCAACGCAGCCTTCTCTGAGCAAAGATCCGTTGAGCTTAAATCCAGCCTCGACATGGATTTCATTCATATGGCGCTCTTTTGCTAAATACGAAAATAGTTTTGGTAAATCTACTTTGCCACTGGTGTTAGCCATAGCAATCACTTCAACGCCAAGAGCCTCGAATGATTTTGCCTTATCTTGACTCTCTTGGGAGTCCAATGAGGCACAAACCAAGATGACGCCCGATGTATTGAAGTTGCTCAACACCTTGGCATTCAGGGGTGTCTCGAGCTTGGAGTCCACAACTATTCTCCAGGGCTGGCGCTTAGTCTCGACATCTCTGACATTGAGACTTGGATCATCTTCTTTGACAGTACCCACGCCAGTCAAAATAGCGCAGGCTTGAGCACGCCAATGATGGCCATCTGCTCTAGCTAGAGGACCGGTAATCCATTGGCTTTGGCCATTTGGTAAAGCTGTCTTACCATCTAAGCTGGCGGCAATCTTCATGCGCACCCAAGGTAAGCCTCGCGTCATCCTAGAAATAAACCCTGGGTTCAATGCTTGAGCTTCAGCCTCTAATAAACCGCAACGCACATCAATTCCAGCAGTCTTTAAGCGCTCGAGTCCTTTACCAAAGACCAGGGGATTGGGATCTGACATCGCCGTAATGACTACAGCTGGCTTAGCCGCAATGAGGGCGTCAACACAGGGTGGTGTTTTACCAGTGTGGTTACAGGGCTCTAGAGAGACGTATACCGTTGATCCAGCCGGATCAAAACCATTGGCTCTAGCATCTGCCAAAGCCTGAACCTCGGCATGGGGACCACCCACCTTTTGGGTGTACCCCCGACCAATTACTTTGCCCTCTTTGACAATGACGCATCCCACCCGGGGGTTGGGGTTGGATAAGTAAAGGGCATTTTGAGCCTCGGCTAATGCCTGGCTCATAAATTGATGGTCAACTGCGGTGTACATGGGTCTATTAAAACCGATTGTGGGCAGAAGCAGCAAATTTACCCACTTTACTTACAGGCTTTGGAGTCTTTTGTAGGATCACAAATTCTCCAGCGGCCCCCGCTACCCAATATGAGCTGTCGCTCAAGCCGAGAATCTCGGTCATGACCTAATATCAGGCGATTAGCCACAAACCCGCCTTGAGCTGTTTTGGCAGCACCAGCAGCATTAAATAAAATACCCCGCTTGGATGTATGTGGGTCGATAAACTGCTTGCCCCCACCCTTAAAGTACACCTGCGAAAGATCGCCTTGGGAAATCCATTGCCGCTCTAGGCAGCCTGATTTTGATTGGCGCTCATTACAAACGCTTTTCACCACCCAACCCTCTTCCCAAAGACCCCCATTTAATGGAGTAATGCGGACAGGCACGCCCAATAGAAACGCTTGAGCTCTTGCAAATTGAGCATGCGAAATAAATCGCCTAGCAATGGTGTCGATTTCTCGAGCGGCCATTTGCTCATGCAAAAGAGGTAGTGTCGATATTGCAATGATGGCGATGATCAGCACAACAGCCATTAACTCTAGCAAGCTATAACCTTGATCTTGCTTATTCAAAGCTCTGTCGCCAATTTAGTCGCGTTGCGATATTGGTTTTTTCATCTAAAAATATTAAAACCTCCAAACTGGGTTTCACTTTGCTTGATACCAGCCAAAGATTTTTCCCGGCTGATTGAATGTGGCAAGACGAATTTTGTAGTTCGGCAACATTAGAAAGATGTTGCTCACATTCAATAAGGGCTTTTTCTGCAGCAATAAATTCCTTCTGAGCTTTCGCAACAGTATTGACGCTAATGACTTCAAGTGTAGCTAAGCGCTCCAACTGTATTACCAGCATAGAGAGTAGTGTCAGTAGCGATAAGACCCAGGCAATAATCACAATAAATTACGAGTGGTAAAGGTTCGCTCAAACTTCTGGTGAATGGATGCGCCATCGGTCATCTCCAGCTTGACCTTAAAAGCCCTGCCAGTATTGGTTCGAAGCGGCTCAAAGGAAAGATGGTGAATGCCATTCATTAAGGTGGTGTTTTGGATACGGCCTTGGCGATCAAGTGATTGGCAAATCAATGAGCCGCCATTCACCTTGACACCTTTGGGTGCAGTTGCTTGCCGATCCACTAAAAATCCTTGCTGTGCTAAGTTATTTTTAGTGCGCTCTTTTGACAAAGTGTTACCTATGCAATCAAAGTCCACTCCTTGAGAAATCTCCTGTTTCACCATCAGTGAATCGGATCCTCGATAGCCAGTATTTTTCTGAATCTGAAGATAATCAATTGAAGCAGTATTTTTTCTTGAAGATGTAATCGCTGAATGTGCATTTTGATAGCCCGCCATTCGAATAGCGCGCCCGATCAACTCCAGGGCACGATCTGCTTCAGCCGTGAGTGATTGAGATTTTTCATACTGAATTTGCTTTGCGATGAACTCCCCACTATTTTTGATGAGTGGTGCGACCAAGACTAGGGAGAGGGCGAGACCGACGAGACACTCCAATAGATTCATCCGCTAACTTTCGTGAAGTTTGGTTTGGGTTATTCAGTTGTGCAGCAGCCAATATGGCGAGCTCATGCTGATCCATCTCTTGTCTGAGCTCCACCCTTTTCTCTTGTAGTTGACCTAAGCGCAAAATCATCCCCTGATAGATATTGCTCAGACCCATCCAACTGCTTGCGACTAGACTCATGGCCACCAAAACCTCTAATAAGATGAATCCATTGGCTTTGGGGTTTGATTCAAGAGGGAGCGTAGATTTTTGAATTCGAAAGTGCACAGGGCATTTTCTCGAGATGAGAGCTGCATAAACAGGCCTTAAGTTGCTACTCTCTGTCAGAAAAACTGGATATTGCTCCAATATCGACCCTAGGATCGCAGGCTAAAGCCCGAAACCCCCTCCTCAGCTTAAAATAGAGGGCTATGCAAAATAACCTCGCCTCCACAGAAGAAATTGTTGCCGAACTCAAAGCCGGCAGGATGGTCATTCTGGTCGATGAAGAAGATCGCGAGAATGAAGGTGATTTAGTACTTGCCGCCGACCACGTCACTCCAGAGGCCGTGAATTTCATGGCCAAGCATGGTCGTGGCTTAATTTGTCTCACTTTGACGCGTGAGCGTTGCCAACAAATCAACCTACCTTTAATGGTCAGGGACAACGGCACCTCGATGGGCACTAATTTCACTGTCTCGATTGAAGCGGCCAGTGGTGTTACCACTGGTATTTCAGCAGCAGATCGCGCCCATACAATTAAAACGGCAGTTGCTGCGAATGCAAAGCCAAATGATCTGGTTCAGCCAGGTCATATTTTTCCCTTAATGGCTCAACCTGGTGGCGTATTAATTCGCTCTGGCCATACAGAAGCTGGATGTGATTTAGCCGCGATGGCTGGTTGCTCGCCTACCGCCGTTATTTGCGAGATTATGAAAGACGATGGCAGTATGGCGCGATTGCCAGACCTGCTTGAATTTGCAGAGGAACATCAACTCAAGATTGGGAGCATTGCAGACCTCATTCAATACCGCAGCCAACATGAAAGCATTGTGGTGCGCGAGGGTGAGCGTGAGTTTGATACTCCCTGGGGTAAGTTTCAGGGAATCATCTACCGCGATACGCCAAGCTCATGCATGCATCTAGCGCTAGTACATGGTAAGCCTTCAGAGGCTGAAGAAACATTAGTCCGCGTTCATGAGCCCGTCACCGTATTAGATTTCTTAGACTCTAACGTCAGTACACACTCATGGCCCTTAGCTCAGGCCTTACAAAAGCTAGCTTCTGCACCTACTGGGGTGGCTGTACTACTCAATGCCTCCGGCATTGCAGCACCTAATGATGCAGACTGGTTGGCCCAGTTTCATAAATTGAATGGCACCCATGCTGAAGCAGTAGAGAAACCCTTAGCTCGCAAAACTGATTTCCGCAGCTATGGCATCGGCGCTCAAATCCTTAAAGATATTGGCGTTGGAAAAATGCGCTTGCTAGCAAACCCTAACCCAGTGCCCAGCCTTTCCGGATACAAGCTTGAGGTAACCGGTTACCTCCCATTTGAATCTAAGAAATAAGTTATTTCAGGAAATATGATGAATACATCTAATGATGAATCTGCAGTAGGCGTACTCGCCACTGATCTCAATGGGCAAGACCTGCGCGTAGGTATCGTGCAAGCGCGCTTCAATGAAGAGCATTGCCTTGCCCTGACTACTGCCTGTATTGAAGAGTTGATCAAGCTGGGTGTATCGCAATCCGACATCAAATTAGTCACTGTTCCAGGTGCACTAGAAATTCCTTTTGCATTACAAAAGCTAGCTGAAACAGGCGAGTTCGACGGCTTGGTAGCGCTGGGCGCCATCATCCGTGGTGAGACTTATCACTTTGAACTCGTGTCGAATGAATCTGGCGCTGGTATTACCCGTGTTTGCCTTGAGTCTGGATTGCCAATCGCTAACGGTGTTCTCACCTGCGAGACGGATGAGCAAGCTCAGGTACGTGTTCAAGTAAAGGGCGCAGACTGCGCAAGAGCGGTGGTTGAAATGGCTAATCTAGCCTTAGCCCTTACTCCCGATATTGATTTTGAAATCAACCCTTCAGAAGAGTAATTTCCAAAATGAATAAAAATGCCCCCAATCCACAGGTAGCACCCGGTACACCGAGTGTACCCAGCGCACCTAAGCGCTCACTCACTCCACGTCGTCGCGCCCGTGAATATGCTCTGCAAGGCGTTTATCAAAGCCTAGTCATGCGTCGCGCAGGTAGCCTTCCTAATGCTGCGGCAATTGCCAAACAGTTAGCTGAAGATCCTGGCTTTCGCCGTTGCCAACATGATTTGTTTCAGGGTATTTTTGCTGGTGTACTAGAACGCACAGACGAGCTAGAAGGCATCATTACCCCAGCTCTCGATCGCCCCATCAATGAACTGTCTCCTGTAGAGCATGCCGCCCTTCTGATTGGCACCTATGAACTAGCTATTGATTTGGCTGTTCCCTATAAGGTGGCTATTAATGAAGCAGTTGAGTTAGCTAAAACCTTTGGTGGCACTGATGGCCATAAATATGTCAATGGCGTATTAGACCTTCTGGCTCAACAGTTACGTAGCACTGAGGTGCAAGCGAGTTAGACAAAAATGTCCCCCAAACTCCACCCCCTGCGCTTCAATGAGGTCCAGGGGGTTTATTTTGTCCGTAGCTTTGGGTGGTAATCCAAACTACACTGAGGGATAAAATAAAAATAATTTTTTACCAAAGAGACGCCATCATGCAGAAAACGGATATCCGCAAATTACTCAAAGATCCAAGCCTATTTAAAGAAGAGGCTTTTATTAATGGTGCCTGGTTTAAAACACATTCAGGAAATACTTTTGCGGTTCACAATCCCGCTACTGGCGAGCTGATTGCAGATGTCAGCAATCTTGAGTCAAACGATGCTGAGCGGGCGATTGAAGCTGCCGAGCATGCCTTTCAGAATTGGAAGAGCAAAACTGGAAAAGAGCGTGCTGCTGTAATGCGCAAATGGTTTGACCTGATTATTCAGAACACCCAAGACTTAGCTACCCTCATGACACTAGAGCAGGGCAAGCCGCTCACCGAGGCGACTGGTGAAGTGGCTTATGGCGCGTCTTTTGTAGAGTGGTTTGCTGAAGAAGCAAAACGGGTTGCAGGATCGATTCCAAGCACCACTTGGAGCGATAAGCGCATGATCGTCATGAAGCAGCCAATTGGGGTATGTGTTGCTATTACACCTTGGAATTTCCCGATCGCGATGATTACCCGCAAGATCGCACCTGCGATGGCAGCAGGTTGCACTATTGTGATCAAGCCAGCTGAACTCACACCGCTGAGCGCATTAGCCTTGGCAGAGCTCGCTCAACGCGCTGGTGTTCCTGCAGGTGTTATTAACATCATCACTGCAGATGCCAATCAATCTATTGCCATTGGTAAAACACTCTGCGCATCACCTAGTGTCCGTCACCTATCATTCACGGGCTCCACTGAGGTTGGACGAATCCTCATGGCGCAATGCGCTCCTACGGTCAAGAAATTAGGCCTAGAGCTTGGCGGTCATGCCCCATTTATTGTTTTTGAAGACGCTGATATTGATGCAGCCGTATCAGGTGCTGTCACATCCAAATATCGTAACTCCGGTCAAACCTGTGTTTGCGCGAATCGCTTTTACGTACACAAAAAAGTACAGGATGAATTTGTTGAAAAGTTTGCAAAAGCCATTCAGGTCATCAAAGTAGGTAATGGTATGGTGCCTGGCAATACCCAAGGACCGCTGATTGAGCAGGCTGCCCTAGAGAAGGTGGAGAGGCATGTGGCCGACGCTATCAGCAAGGGTGCAAAACTGATTGCCGGTGGTAAGCGCTCTCCTTTAGGTGGCACTTTTTATGAGCCCACCATTTTGTCTGATGTGACCAATAACATGCTCATTACTTATGAAGAGACCTTTGGTCCAGTAGCCCCGATTATTCCATTTGAAAGCGATGAGGAAGTAATTAAACTGGCTAACAACAGTCAATTTGGCTTGGCTTCCTATTTTTATAGCCGCGATATTGGCCGCATCTGGAAAGCTGCAGAAGCCCTTGAGTACGGCATTGTGGGCGTCAACTCCGGGATCATCTCCAATGAGGTTGGTCCATTTGGCGGGATTAAACAGTCCGGCTTAGGCCGTGAAGGCAGCGTCTACGGTATGGATGAATACCTAGAGCTGAAATATGTTTGTCTTGGTCTGTAGCCAAGATCAGTAAATAATAAAGCCGCTCATTTAACCTAAAAGAGTGGCTTTGTTTTTAACATCATCACCACTTTATTTTTTCTTGTAGACCAAGTCCCACACGCCATGCCCCAGCTTAATACCGCGGGTTTCAAACTTAGTAGTTGGTCTATAAGCAGGTCTGTCGACGTATCCAGGATGCTTGGCATCGAGTTGCTCAAGAGTCGGCTTGAATTCTTTAAATGACTCTTTGGCAAGCTCAATATCACTAGCAATATCAGCAGCTGAAAAAGTTTCAATACTCATTTGCTCAGTAGAGGTGTTTTCCAGACCAGACTCCGCGTTTAAGACTAGGAGCATTTGCTCTGCGTAATTGTGCCAATCTGTAGCAAGGTGTAAATAAGCTCCAGGCTTTAAACGAGAGATTAATAGTTTCACGAACTGCGCCTGAATCAAGCGACGCTTGTGGTGACGTTTCTTGTGCCATGGATCCGCGAAGTAGATATGAATGCCATCCAGGGAGTTTGGAGCAATCATTTTTTCCAGAACCTCAACAGCATCATGGCGAATCAATCGCAAATTAGTGAGATTGTTCTCGCCAATCAATTTCAGTAAGGCGCCTACTCCCGGAGGATGCACCTCAATTGCTAAGAAATCATCATCAGAACGCAAAGCGGCGATCTTCGCTGTGGTCTCTCCCATGCCAAAACCAATTTCTAATATCTTGGGGCGCAATGAACCATCAAATGATTGCACTAAATCCAATACAGACTCTTGAAACGGAATCAAAAACTGGGGGCCCAATTCATCTATCGCGCGTTGTTGACCAGCTGTGGTTCTGCCAGCCCTTAAAACAAACGAGCGGATACGCTCAGTTCTTGAAAAATTCACGAGGAAAATACTTTCATACTTTATGGATGGCTTAGATTCTATTTTGGGAAAGGCGTGTTCCAGCCCGCTGAACGGTAGGCGTACACTACCTCGCCCAAAACAATAGAGAGTGATGTCATAAACGATATCAATCCAAGTACGAATGTCCAAATGACATAGGTTGCCTGTAATGAACGTACTGCACCCGCTTGGAAGAAAAATAATTCAAGAACTGTTAGGGAAATAAATACGCCACTGAGTACGTCAAAGAAAATCGCGGCGGTACATAGACGACCCCTGACCTTTGCCTCATTCGCTTCTTTCATCATGTGAGCCAACATGGCCTGATCCTGAATGCCGCCCTCCTGAATACGATGCTGAATAGCGCGCATACGATCTACTGAGCGTGCCAAGCGAGCAGAGATGGCATTAATTAAGGTGGCAACTGCCGTCAATAAAAACACTGGGGCTAAGGCCAGTTGAATGTTATTCGTGATTGCGTCTATTGAGACATCCATGAGAATTCCAGTCGATCTATTTAATATTTGTAAGAGCTATCTCAATGAGACCAAGCAACTAAACCACTATATGCACTTAACAACACCAGCACACCAAAGACAATGCGATACCAGGCAAATGGAATGAAATTATGCCCTGCAACATAATGAATTAACCAGCGTACACAAATAAAAGCAGAAATAAAAGCAGCGATAAAGCCAATCACAATGGCCCAAATAAAATCACCCGAGAGGGAAACTGGATTCTTCCAAAGCTTAAGCAACTCATATGCGGTTGCCCCGCCGATTACCGGAATAGCTAAGAAGAAAGAAAACTCCGTAGCTACTGCACGAGGCAGACCAAATAACATGCCGCCAATAATGGTCGCACCTGAGCGAGAGGTGCCAGGAATTAAAGCTGCGCATTGAGCCAACCCGACCTTTAAAGCATCAAAAGGGGTTAAGTCATCTACAGACTGAATATAGGATTTGCTTGAGTGAACTAATTTAGCCTGCCGACGTTCAGCCCAGAAAATAATCAAGGCACCAACAATGAAGGCGCTAGCCACAGGAATGGGGGCGAATAATACCGCCTTAATATGTTTTCCAAAAATAAAGGCCAGGCCCATTGCTGGAATTGAGGCAATTAATAGATTGAGGATAAAGCGTCGAGAGATAGCACTCGTTCGGGCGGTAGAGGCTACCCTCCAAAGCTTTTCACGGAACTCCCAGCAAACCGCCAGAATGGCCCCAAACTGAATAATGACCTCGAAAGCCTTTCCGCGCTCATCATTGAAGTTGAGCAAGTCGCCGACCAAAATCAGGTGGCCAGTACTGGAGATTGGTAAAAACTCTGTTAAGCCCTCGACTACCCCCAGTATTACCGCTTTACCTAGCAAAATTAGATCCATGACGCCGATTTTATAGATAGATGAAGTAGATCCTAGGATTTGGCAAAATAAGGTTCAATTAGGACCTATTACTGAAATAAGCCTTAAACTTCATTGCACATAAAAAGCAATCAAATTAGATGATCCCAACCCATTTTCGCCTCTCGCAACTCAGCATCCTGGGACTTGTCCTCGGTCAGGCGCTTGGGCTGGGCTTTGCCTCAAGCTATGCCTTTGCACAAGCTGCTAACGGGACAAAGCCATCACTGCCCACCCCAATAAGTGCCCAGAGCTTAGTTGGGCTGGACATACCTCCACAAATGGTGGTTGTTTCTAAGCAGGCCATACCGACTGCTGCCGCGCCCTCAAACCTTAATGGAAATAGTGCAGCCACCACTAGTGGGCAGGCTTCAGACCTCATTCGCCTATACCAGGAGGCCGCATTTAGCGACCCAGTCCTCAATGCGGCACGTTTTAACTATCAAGCAAGTAAAGAACTCTATTGGCAAGGTCTATCACTATTACTACCACAAGCAAATGCGGTTCCTGGTGGCACTCGCTACTTTCAGCACACCGCAGGTAATGCACCCGCTGGGGCTGTAACAGGCTCTCGGGTGTATGACCAAAAAAACTACACCGTCACCTTGACGCAGCCGGTATTTAATATGGCCGCACTAGAGGCTTTTAAGCAAGGCGATCTCAATACCAAAATCGCAGACATGCGGTTTTACTTAGCGCAACAAGATTTAATCTTGAGAGTCTCACAAGCATACTTTGATGCGCTTACCAGCCAAGACAATGTCGAACTGTTTCGAAATAAAAAAAGCCTCATTAAGCAACAGCTTGAGATCGCGCAAGCTAAATTTGATGCTGGCCTAGCCACCATCGTTGATGTCAATACAGCTCAAGCGGGACTGGATCTTGCGAACTCTCAAGAAATAGCTGCTCAGGCAGATCTTGTAGTGAAGCGCGGCGTGTTGGAGCAATTGACTGGTCGTCCAGTTGGCTCATTAAAACCGCTAGTTAAAGAAGCAAGAATTGATGGGGTTTTAAAAGATCCTCGCTCAAAAAATAAAGATAGCAACGGTGTTCCGATTGCCGATAGCGTTAACCCACAGCTACCTAAAGGCCAAACTTTAGATGACTGGATTTTGCAAGCAGAGACTGCAAACTTCAACGTATTGGCTGGTCAGCTTTCTGTCAACTTAGCAGAGAGCTCTTATAGGGCATCACAGTCACTCAATTACCCTTCGCTGAACTTTGTAGGAACGGCTGGATACAACACTTCCAATGGAACATCTAATAGCTTAACGCCAGCACAAACGAATATTTACAACAACACCATTGCATTGCAAATGACTATTCCCTTGGTCTCTGGTGGATTTAATAGCTCAGTGATTCGTCAAAACGCTGCATTACTAGATGCCGCTAAAGCGAATTACGACAATGCTCGGCGCACTGCAGCGCAAAATACGAGAGCAGCATTTACTGGCTTCTACGGAGGCTTAGCTAGCGTTAAGGCTTATGAAGCAGCAGAGCGCTCATCTAGCTCCGCACTGGAATCTAGCAAGCTAGGCTTCCAGGTGGGGACGCTCATTAACATTGATGTACTGATTGCCTTGGATACACTCATAACTACCCGCTCACAACTACAGCAGGCACGTTACAACACTATTCTCAATGCGATTAAGTTGAAGGCACATGTTGCTGCACTATCAGACGAAGATCTAATCTCAATCAACACTTTGCTGCGCTAAGAACTAAAAACAAGTAAGGATTTAAGCTTGCTCTAGAAGCCTCAGAGAGGCATCAAGAACCTCTTGAACACTTGGTGGATGCAAAATATCACCCTCATTAGCAATTCTCTCAGACCAATAGCCTTCAGTTTTCCAGCGTGGTGAGTCGCAGTAGATTTCTACCGTAGGTTTATCGAGTACTGCAGCCAAATGGGTCAAGCCAGTATCCACGCCTACCGTTAAAGCAGCACCCGAAATTACGGAGAATGCATCCTCAATAGAAAATGCGGGTGGCACAAAAGCATTGGCTATCTGCGCAGCAAGCAATTGACTGACATTTTTTTCTGAAGCGCTGCCCCATGGAAAAACAACTTGGTATCCAAGCGCAGAAAGCGCATTGCCAAATTCAATCCAATGACTATTGGACCAACGCTTTGACTCTCTAGCAGTCGAATGAAAGCACAAGATATAAGAAGTCCTAAGGCCCGGGATGACATTCTTTGGAATACCTGCAACGTACTCTGAGGGATAAAACTGAGGCGCATTCACTCGCTCTATCAAAGGCCAATCGAAGGCAGAGCAAGTGACCCAACGTGAGCGATCCACTGCATGACAGTGTGTTGGCACTTGAACTGACTGGTTATAGAACACTCTTGCAAGAGGCTCGTAACCTGAAAACTTAGTGGCATTGGCAAGGCCAGCAACCACTGATTCTGAACTCTTCGCAGCCAAGGCGCACACGATGGCAGACTTCAATAAGCCTTGGGTTTCGATTAATACATCGTAGGTAGTAGATTGAAGTGTTTTTCTAAAAGAGAGAAATTCTTTCCAGAAAGATAATTTGAACAGATTCTTCTTCCAGCGACGAAGTCCAAAAGGAATGATGCGATCAATCCCTCTAAAACCATCACGCGACAATAAGGGCTCAAGTAAGTGGACATACCCTTCCTCCACCACCCAATCAATTTGAGCATCTGGTAAGCGTGCACGCAAATCCCACACAATCGGCAAGTTATGCAACACATCCCCGAGAGAGGATAGTTTCACCAGTAGGATTTTGGGAGAAGTGCTCATGCGAGCATTATCTTATCTTTTGAAAATGCGCCTAATTTTAATTAGAACTTGGGAGCCACATTCCACGATAGGCCAGCCGAGTCTTTAGCATTCATATTAGGGGCTACGCCCTGAGGTAGTGGCCACTGGATACCAACGCTAGGATCATTCCATGCCAGGCAGGCTTCACTTTGGGGGTGATAGTAATCGGTGGTTTTGTATAGAAACTCTGCCGTCTCAGATAACACCAAAAAACCATGGGCTAGACCCGGCGGAATCCACATTTGTTTATGATTTTGAGCGCTTAACTCAATGCCCACCCACTTACCGTGGCTTGGTGAGTCTTTTCGGATATCCACGGCAACATCAAACACGCTACCAGCTACAACACGCACCAACTTACCTTGTGTCTGCTCTAGTTGGTAATGTAAACCACGCAAAGTCCATTGACGAGAGAAGGAGTGATTATCTTGTACAAAATCTACGTTCAAACCTGTGGCCATCAAGAAATCTTGAGCATTAAAAGATTCGGTGAACCAACCGCGTTCATCACCGAATACTTTAGGCTCAATAATCAGCACATCATGAATGGCTGTCGGCGTAACTAATAGCTTTGAAGTTGCGCTCATCCAATCATCTTCTTGTGAGATAAAGCAACGGGTTGGGCGGAGGTATTGAGTTCATTCACAATCTTGCTCAGGTACTGACCATAGCTATTCTTACTCAGTTGAGCGGCAACTTTAAGAACATCTTCGGCACTAATCCAACCTTGACGATAAGCAATCTCTTCAGGACATGCCACCATGAGGCCTTGGCGCTTTTGTAGTGTGGCAATAAAACCTGCTGCATCTAGTAATGAATCATGCGTTCCAGTATCTAGCCATGCAAAACCGCGGCCCATGATTTCTACGCTGAGCTCATTCTTCTCTAAGTAGGCACGATTGATGTCTGTAATTTCCAATTCGCCACGGGCACTAGGCTTAATTGAGGCGGCGATATCACAAACCTGATTATCGTAAAAATAGAGTCCCGTTACTGCGTAGCTACTTCTGGGCTTCAGCGGCTTCTCTTCAATAGAGAGTGCCTTGTAATCTTGATCAAATTCCACCACACCATAGCGCTCTGGATCGGTGACGTGATAAGCAAAGACAGTTGCGCCATCATTGCGCGCATTAGCACTATTAAGCTGATCTACTAATTCATGGCCATAAAAAATGTTGTCACCCAACACTAAAGCACTTGGGTTATTGCCAACAAAGTTTTTTCCCAAGGTAAATGCTTGAGCCAAACCATCCGGAGAAGGTTGTACGCAATACTCAATATTTAAACCCCATTGCGAACCATCGCCAAGTAACTCTGCAAATCGCGGAGTGTCGTGAGGTGTAGAGATTAATAAAATATCTCGAATACCTGCAAGCATCAGCGTGGTTAATGGGTAATACACCATCGGCTTGTCATATACAGGCATTAACTGTTTAGAAACAGCCTGAGTTACTGGATACAAACGAGTACCAGAGCCTCCTGCCAAAATAATGCCTTTGCGATTCATCTGATTGACTGCCATCTCACTCTTTCTAGATAAGTCCATCTTTAACCAAATTATGGACATAAGAGCGAACGGCTCCATCCCAGGGCTGATTTAATAGTTCCAATTTTGACATATCGCCTTGAGCCTCAATGGCCTTAGCCAGCTTATCTGTCGACATCCGGGAATTCATGGGCCGGGGGGCTGGCAAGGGGTATTCCACCGCAGGAATGGGCTTGATAGCATCAGAAAGCGTCCTCAGTGGCGCCCCAGCATCCAAAGCAGCTTGCACTGCACAGCAGGCTAAACTGTGCCAGCTTGTCTCGCCAGCTGGAACAGCGTGATAGATACCGGATGGGAATGCGCTTAAGTGCCCTTTTGCATTCATTGCCAAACCCAAACTCACTTGAGCAAGCCACTGGGCGCTGGTAGGAACACCATACTGGTCAGCGATTACCTTCAACTCATCCCGGTCTTTTGCAAGACGCAAAATTGTACGAATGAAATTACCGCCATCTCCATATACCCAGCTGGTTCTGAAGATCGCGTATTGACCCGCACCTCCTGAGGAACTGCTTGCAAATGCTTGAGCAATAGCCTCTTCCCCAGCGGCCTTACTCTTGCCATAAACGCCGAGAGGATTACGCATGTCATCCTCTAAATAAAAGCCATACTTCTCGCCATCAAAAACATAATCTGTGGAGTAATGCAAAAAGCTAGCTTCGTGTGCTGCTGCATATTGCGCCATCAGGGCAGGTGCTATTGCATTCACTGCAAATGCTAATTCAGACTCAGTCTGCGCTTTATCAACTGCGGTGTAGGCTGAGGTATTAATAATTAGCTGAGGATGAAATTGATTTAAGAGGGAATTTAATTGAGCAGCATCAGATAAATTACATTCAGCGCGACCAACATATTGAATGTTAGGCTTCTCCGCCAAAGTGGGCAGCAGCGAATCCAATAACACTTGAAACGCTTTGCCTAATTGTCCATCTTTACCAAATATGAGGATATTCATTGGAGACTTGTGCGGTT
Source organism: Pseudomonadota bacterium (assembly GCA_046049115.1). Classification (GTDB taxonomy): domain Bacteria; phylum Pseudomonadota; class Gammaproteobacteria; order Burkholderiales; family Burkholderiaceae; genus Polynucleobacter. The sequence continues at coordinate 4,034 of JBJOEU010000003.1, read as the reverse complement.
CAGCTGTACTGCTTCTGTAACCAGTCACGATAGCTACCGCTAACAACGCCCTCTACCCAGGCTGGATTATCTAAATACCACTGCACTGTCTTACGAATCCCAGTATCAAATGTTTCTGTAGGTCGCCAGCCTAATTCGCGCTCTACCTTGCCAGCATCAATGGCATAGCGGCGATCATGGCCAGGCCGATCTGTAACAAAAGTAATTTGATCTGCATAGGGCTTGTTATCAGAACGTGGCTTTAGCTCATCCAAAATCGCACAGATTGTTTTAACGACATCGATATTGGCTTTTTCATTCCAACCACCAATGTTGTAGGTCTCACCCAATTGACCCTTAGCAAGCACCTCGCGAATAGCGGAGCAATGGTCACCAACGTAAAGCCAATCCCGAATCTGCTGACCATCACCGTAGATTGGTAATGGCTTGCTGTTTAGGGCATTGAGAATTACCAGGGGAATTAATTTCTCTGGGAAGTGATAAGGGCCATAGTTATTGGAGCAGTTGGTAGTGACTACCGGGAAACCATAGGTGTGAAACCAAGCGCGTACCAAATGATCTGATGCTGCTTTTGATGCGGAATAGGGGCTATTGGGCTCGTAAGCATTCTTTTCAGTAAAAGCAGGATCAGTGGATGACAAAGATCCATACACCTCATCCGTAGAGACGTGATGAAAGCGAAATGCTTTCTTGGAAGACTCATCCAAGCCATTCCAATATGCTCTTGCACACTCCAGTAAGTTGAAGGTACCTAGAATATTGGTTTGTACAAACTCAGCAGGACCGTGAATCGATCGATCCACATGGCTCTCAGCAGCAAAATTAACAATGGCGCGAGGCTGATGCTCTTTTAACAACTTAGTCACTAGCTCCTGATCGCCAATATCTCCATGAACAAAAATATGGCGGGGATCATCCTTCAGAGTCGCTAAATTGGCCAAGTTACCTGCATAGGTCAGCTTATCGAGATTAATGACACCTTCAGCCTGAGGATTGGCAAGCCAATCAAGGGCGAAATTGCTTCCAATAAAGCCGGCGCCACCTGTTATTAAAATCATGATTTACCAATAAATGAAGTACGAAATGTAATACGATAAGAGTAAGTAGTGGTTTTCTTCAATTGAGGCTAAACCTATAAAACCTAGAACCATTGCTTATGTGTCTATTTTAACAAAACATTGCCCCCATTAAATCGTGAATCCTAATAAATACAGCCTGACATTTGCCTGCTATAACTCAGTTGAATACACCAAAATGTGTATTGATAGCATGGTGAAGCATGGCACCCCCTTAGATCGGCTCGTAGTAGTGGATAACTACTCAACTGACGGGACTCGCGATTACCTTGAAACACTACCATTGGGCGGAAGAATCCTAAACTCCACCAACCTAGGGTGTGGAACTGCCTGGAATCAAGGGGCACTCGCACTACAAAGCGAATGGAGCATCATCATGAATAATGATGTTCTCGTATCACCCCTGTGGATTGAGAACCTCATTCATGCTGCAGAATCCAATAATCTCAAAGTCATTAGCCCAGCATTAATTGAAGGGGCACTAGATTATGACTTTGAAGCATTCAATCTAAAAGCTACAGCAGAAATGAAAGATGTTCATCGCTTTGGTAGCAAGCATGCGGTTTGCCTCGCTATTCATAAATCGGTCTGGATGGATGTAGGTTATTTTCAACCTATCCCGAAACTCCTTGGTTATGAAGATACTTTGTTCTTTAATGAACTCAAGAAGTCAAATATTCAAACTGCGATTACTGGTGCATCTTGGTTGCACCACTTTGGCTCGATTACCCAAACTGCGATGAAGCAAGAAAGAGGGCTCGCAGAAAAAGATGGTTTAGCGAATCGCTACAACTACAAACTACTCAATCAGAGCTGGATGCACAGAAAACTGGCTAAGATTCAAGCTAAAAAACACCAAGCACAAGCAAGTCGAAATGAAGTCAAAGAGCATGGCATGTCCGTACATGGACTGAGAAAAAATAATGCTTTTGAGTGGATTTAATTAAGCTTTTTCAAACAAGCTAATCAGGCTTTTGGTATTTGTATTAAGAGAGAATTTCTCCGCAACCATTTGTTTTCCTGCTTTTGCCATCTGCTTTGCATGGTCAGTATTCGATAGCATCCAGATGATGGCCTTAGCCCACTCTCCAACATTACCAGACTCAATCATAAGACCGGTCTCTTGATCCAGTATCGTCTCAGGAATACCGCCAACCCTGCTTGCAATCGTGGGTACCTCTAAGTATTGCGCCTCAATCTGAAACATCCCCAGAGGCTCAACCAAAGAGGGTAATACTGCAAGATCGCTCTTTCTAAGCAATGGTGCAATCTTTTTTAAAATTCCAGTGAGCAGCACATTCTCATCTAAACCAAGCGCTGTAATCTCAGCCTCCAATAGCGGCTTATCTTGCCCTTCTCCCGCGATTAGATAGCGTACATCTGGGATTAACTCTTTAACCAGAACGAGAGCCTTCAAAATCGTGCTGTGCCCTTTTTCGCCCCGAAGAATCGCTCCATGGGATATCACCGGGCCTGGATGAGCGTCTAGCCAATTCAAGACATGATCTGGCAGCTGCTCTGATTCACTATCGAGCGCTGAAAAATCAATTCCTGGATAAACAACCCGAAGCTTCTGGGGTTTGATGGCGGGGTTAGCCAAAAATCTTGAACGTAGATAGCTACTAGGGATGATCGTTCCTGAAAACAAATAGTTGTAAGCAAAAGATAGCGGATACCCATGCTGAAAAGTTTTGACCCGGAACACGGGAATACGCTTACGACCAAGAAGCACTTGCGCCATACCCACTAAGGCACAAATCAAAGCATCATGACTTCCATGGCAAAACATGGCAACTGGATTTTTTGCCTTAACCAAGCTAAACAACTTCATCAGACTCGGTATATGAAAAGCATTTCTGAAAGGAATTTCAAGAACCGCGATACCATCGCCTTTAGCACGAACAGAAATTGCACTCTTAGGCTTACACAGCAAAATTGTTTGATAGCCCAAGGCATTGAGTGAGCGCATTTGTTGCAATGCTTGCAACTCTTGGCCACCAATATTGATAGATGAGTCAGAAAATAGAATGACTTTTTTATCAGCCATAGATCAAAGCCACATTAATTTATGCGCACTGCTGAAGGCTTATGAAGTACCTGCGCTAAAAGCACAGCAATCATCAAGCCATAAAAAGTACACAAGTACTTAAGAGACAACTGCTCATTGGATAGCCCAGCAATCAATATGCCAGTGATATAAAAAAGACCAATTCTGGCGGCCTGCTTTATGTTGAAATCCAATGCGTTGCGATACTTCCAGAAAATGAAAAATGGCACGAGCAAAAGGCTTAAATAAGCGCCTAATCCAAAGAGGCCAGCAGATAGGAGCTTACTCAGAATATCGCTGTGGGGGCCAGTTAATGCCATAGTATTGATGGCAGTTTCGTTAGCAGCAATATTGAGCGGACTGTTTTGCAAAACCTGCATCATATTTTTCTCTTCACCGTAACCAAAGAGCAAATTCTCGTTTGCAAACTGAAAACTAAACTTCCACATACTTAGTCTAGTACCAGCAGATGTATCTAAATTAGCACCAGTAAACCAATTGAGAATTTCAAAATAGCCGCTAATGATTCGAGTCGATAACTTCTCGGAAAAATAAAATCCTATTAAAAATACAAAGCCAATAGCAATGAAAGCTGCAAACGTCTGTAACCACATTTTCTGCCTTTGAGATTGGCCAGCATGTGCAATATCTCCAAATCTCAGAAATAAGATCAACAAAAGAATAAAGGGTGCAGTTAGCCAACCCCCGCGTGAGCCAGAACCAACTGAAACATACAGACCAAGCAACCCGCCAAGCACTTGCAATGCAATTAATGGGATTGATTTCCCACTCCTTCCGATCATCAAAAAGGATAGGAGGCCAAGAATGAAGGTCTGGGATCCTAAAGTATTGGGGTCAACAAAATAAATTGCATAACGCTCACCCCAATATGCGCCGGGGTTTAGCTGTAC
>JBJOEU010000002.1:0-20021 GCA_046049115.1 Pseudomonadota bacterium | reverse complement strand
GTCCCCATTTTTGGAATGGGGGCATCTGCCTTCTTTTTGGGTGAGGCCTTACCAGCCTGGAAAGTGGAGGCTGCAAGCTTGGTAATTGCTGGTTTGGTGATCAATCTTTTCTGGCCTGCATTACGAGAACAAATTCGTAAGTTTTTTTAAAACGACCTTTATCACTAGGGGCTAATGTAAAACCCTAATACAAAGCCCTTTTTTTGCCCCCACAATGACTGTAAGATGACTATTCGTTTTAAGTTGCACTTATAAAAGAATTTATTTAATTAGCATTTTTAGTCATGGAGACTTTATGAACATTCGTCGTCACATTTTTGCGGTAGCTGCTACTGCAATGTTAGCAACCGGCGCTTACGCTGCCGATATTAAAGTGGGTGTTATTGGCCCGTTCACTGGCGGCTCAGCTTCAATGGGCGTGAGCATGCGTGATGGCGTGCGTTTGGCTGCGAAAGAAATTAACGCTGCTGGCGGCATTGACGGCAATAAGATCGTTTTAGTTGAGCGCGATGACGAAGCTAAAAACGAGCGTGGCGTACAAATCGCTCAAGAATTGATCAATAACGAAAAAGTGGCTGCTACTTTGGGTTACATCAACACTGGCGTGGCTTTGGCTTCCCAGCGTTTCTTCCAAGAAGCCAAGATTCCAGTTATCAACAACGTTGCTACTGGTACTTTGATTACTAAGCAATTCCCAAATGCTGCTGAGAACTATGTATTCCGTACTTCTGCTGCTGACAACATTCAGGCTCCAATGATCGCTAAAGAAGCGGTTGAGAAGCGTGGCTTGAAGAAAGTAGCTATTTTGGCTGACTCTACTAACTACGGTCAGTTAGGTCGTGAGGACTTAGAAAAAGCGCTTAAGACTTATGGCGTAACTCCAGTTGCTACTGAAAAGTTCAACCTTGGTGACGTTGATATGACTTCACAATTGCTCAAGGCAAAAAATGCTGGTGCAGAAGTGATTTTGACTTACGCAATCGGACCTGAGTTGGCGCAAATTGCGAATGGTATGGCGAAATTGGGCTGGAAAAAGCCAATGATTGGTTCATGGACATTGTCTATGGCCAGCTTCATTGATACAGCAGGTAAGAACGGTAACGGCGCAACCATGCCAGAGACTTTCATTCAGAATCCTGCAACTACACCAAAGCGTAAGGCTTTCGTAGATGCATACCTGAAGGATTTCAAGCCAAAGAACGGCATCATCGCTTCCCCAGTGTCAGCAGCTCAAGGTTACGACTCTGTATACCTCTTGGCAGCTGCTATCAAGCAAGCTAAGGGCACAGAAGGACCAAAGATCTTGGCTGCATTGCAAGACCTGAAAACTCCAGTAGACGGCGTTGTAATGACATACAACAAGCCATTTACAGCTGCTGATCATGAAGCTATCAAAGCAAAAGACGTAGTGATGGGCATTGTTGAGAACGGCAAGGTTGAGTTCTTGAATGCTGAAGACGCATCAGCTAAGAAGAAGTAATCCCACTTAAAGTGGGTGCGGAAATTCTATTTTTCCGCACTGCAACAATTTAAGAGGTACAAATAAGCAAAACGCCGCCCACAAAGCGGCGTTTTGCTTACAATGTCGAATCGTTTATAAATAGTTTTAGAATTTTTTAGGTCTACATCATGGAAATGTTTGCACAAATCCTCTCCAGCGGTATAGCGGTCGGCATGATCTACGCGGTCATTGCTTTCGGCTTTCAGCTGACTTTTGCTACCTCTGGCACATTGAATTTCGGTCAAGGAGAGGCTCTAATGTTGGGCGCTCTAGTTGGTCTGACATGCGTCGACATGTTTGGCATGAACTATTGGCTCATGATTCCAATAGTTTGTCTATTTGGAATGGTGCAAGGTGGCTTTGTTGAGCTGATTGGTGTACGTCCTGCGATTAAGATCAAATCTGAATTTGGTTGGATTATGTCCACGATTGCGCTGGGCATTATTTTCAAAAACGTCGCCGAAAATATTTGGGGTCGTGATGCACTGCCGTTTCCATCACCGCTACCGATGGAGCCAATGGAATTCCTTGGGGCAAATATTTTGCCGATGGAAATATTGGTTGTCGTTGGCGCCTTAGTCATGATGTTGTTGGTGGAGTTCTTCAACCGTAAAACGATTTACGGTAAGGCAGTGGTAGCAACGGCTAATGACCGTGATGCTGCTGGCTTGATGGGCATTAACACCAGCATGGTTATCACCTTCTCGTATGCACTGTCATCCTTAACCGCAGCTTTTGCTGGCGTGTTAATTGCACCATTGACATTGACTGGCGCAGCCATGGGCGGCGCACTAGGTTTAAAAGCGTTTGCAGTAGCCATCATTGGCGGACTCTCCAGCGGCATGGGAATCATTGTGGGTGGTTTGATTCTCGGAATTGTTGAGACTGCCACAGGCTTTTATATTTCTACTGGCTACAAAGACGTACCAGGCTTGATCTTGCTCTTATTAGTGCTTGCATTTAAGCCATCTGGTCTCTTTGGTAAAACTGCAATCAAGAAAGTTTAATAATGAAATCGAAGTCTCTATTACCCCTATTAATTGCAATTGTTGGCTTATTCAGCCTACCTTTGTTTATCAGTAATCCGTACTACATTCACTTGATAGAAACGATTCTGATTTACACCATCCTGTTGTACGGCTTAGATATTGTGGTGGGTTACGTTGGTCAAGTTTCTTTGGGCCATGCCGCATTGTTCGGAATTGGTTCATACACGGCTGGCGTATTGTTTTTCCATTTCGGCGCCCCGATCTGGGTGACTTTGCCAGCATCAATTGTGGTGACATCCATCTTTGGTGGAATCCTGGCGCTTCCTGCGCTGAAGGTAATTGGACCTTACTTGGCGATGGTGACCTTGGCATTTGGAACCATTACCCAGATCTTGATTAACGAGATGACATGGCTCACAGAAGGTCCATTAGGAATTAAGATTCCTAAGCCTGACCTGATGGGTGATCCGATGTCAAAGGCGCAATTTTTCTGGCTGGTCTGTATCGTTCTGATTATTGCCCTAGTGGTAGTTGACCGTTTTGTTAAATCCCAGATGGGCCGTGCATTCGAGGCCTTGCGTGATAGCCCTGTAGCTTGTGACTGTATGGGTGTTTCCGTTTATCGCTACAAAGTGATTGCGTTCGTGATTAGTGCGGGCTTTGCTGGCTTGGCTGGTTGCTTGTATGCCTACTCGGAGCAATACATCTCCCCAAATACCTACAACAATGAATTAGCGGTTCTTTTCTTGTTGGCAGTCATTATGGGTGGTCGTAAGTCTCGTTTGGGTGCATTACTGGGCGCGGCCATTATTGTTCTGCTACCTAAGCTCCTAGACGATATTAATTTGTTCCGCATTGTTGCTACAACGATCGCTGTTGTAGTTGCAGTAGGTGCAGCTATGGCCCTCTCCAAGAAGGTCACCACGCCAAGACGCGTGATGGTGCCTTTGGCTGGTGTTATCGGTTTGGCAGCATTTTCATTTTGGTTAGACAGAATCTCCGATTGGCGTTTGAGTATTTTCGGATTCATGATTTTGTTGGTGGTGTATTACCTCCAAAACGGTATCGTTGGTTTTGCGAAGAGCTTCTACCAATCTATCGTTGGTAAAACAGTCACCACTCGTGGTGAGAAAGCAGATGAAATTGATGATTCAATCAGCTTCATTAGTGCGGTCAACAATAAAAATGCAGGCACTGAGCTTCTGAAAGTTGATTCCGTTCTGATGCAGTTTGGTGGCTTGAAGGCCTTGAACAACGTGGACCTCAGCATCAAGCGCGGCACTATTCACGGCCTGATCGGACCTAACGGTTCCGGTAAGAGCACCATGATGAACGTTCTCACTGGTATCTATCAGCCTACCGCTGGTAATGTACTGTATGCCGGCGAGAGCGTAGTTGGTCGCACTTCCTCTGACATTGCTTTGTCTGGTATTGCGCGTACTTTCCAAAACGTACAGCTCTTTGGTGAGATGACTGCTATCCAAAACATTTTGGTTGGATTGCATCACACCTTTAAATCCAATATGTTCGAGATTGCACTGAACTTGCCACGCTACAAAAAGGAATCGCAAGAAGCGCACGCTCGTGCAATGGCCTTGCTCAAGTTTGTGGGTTTAGAGGATTTGGCAAATGAAGAAGCGCGTAACTTGCCTTACGGTAAGCAACGCTCTTTAGAGATCGCCCGTGCCTTGGCTTTGGATCCAGAATTGCTCTTGTTGGATGAGCCGGCTGCTGGTTTGACAGCTCCAGACATTAAAGAACTCTTGCGCATTATTCGCAAGATCCGCGACAGCGGTATTACCTTCATCCTGATTGAGCATCATATGGATGTGGTGATGTCAGTGTGCGATACCGTTTCTGTATTGGACTTCGGTCAGAAGATTGCAGAAGGTAAACCAGCTGAAGTTCAGGCAGACGAGAAGGTGATTCATGCCTACTTGGGTACTTAATCACTAGAACTATATTGAATCGGTAAATACCATGTTATCTATTAAGAATCTTGAAGCAGGCTACGGCAAAGTAAAAGTTCTGCACGGCATCAATATTGATGTTCCTAAGGGGCAGGTCATTACTTTGATCGGGTCAAATGGCGCCGGTAAAACAACTACTATGCGTGCTATCACCGGCATGATTAAGCCAACCGGTGGCGAAGTGACTCTGGGTGGCGAAAAAATTGATGGTTACGACTCTCATAAAATCGCACGTCTTGGTTTGGCGCATAGCCCAGAAGGTCGTCGTGTCTTTACGACGATGTCTGTGAATGACAACCTCCTGTTAGGTGCATTTCCACGTTTTACTGGTAGCCGTCCAAAAGGCGACATTAAGAACGATCTTGAAAGATCTCTCGAGATGTTCCCGCGCTTAAAAGAGCGTCGCAATCAATTAGCCGGAACATTGTCAGGCGGTGAGCAACAAATGCTAGCAATGGCTCGCGCCGTGATGCTCAATCCAGAGATCATTCTTTTGGATGAGCCTTCAATGGGCTTAGCGCCGATTTTGGTTGAGGAAGTTTTCAGAATTATCTCCAACCTCAAATCACAAGGTGTCACGATGTTATTGGTTGAGCAGTTTGCTGCTGCAGCCTTGAACGTTGCAGACTACGGCTATGTACTTGAGAACGGTAAGATTGCAACGCATGGTCCGGCAGAGAAGTTAAAGCATGACCCAGCGGTAAAAGCAGCTTACTTGGGCGGCGCTGGCGGCCACTAAGATTGAGCAGTATCTAGTAGCACCGTGTTTTTCAAAAGCCCTCGCAAGAGGGCTTTTTCCATTGAAGTGCAATCTGCTTATTGACCTACCTAGTTTTGAAGCAGTTTGATTGCTTCGCGGATGAGTAAAGCTCGGTAGCCCATGTAGACTGCCACGCCTACAAAGCCGAGTAAAAATATCTTGGGCACTAAAGCACGCTCAGCTACTAATTCTGAATTGAGCAGTCCAACGGCAACTCCTAAGAAGAATAGGGCGCCAAAGGCTAGGACAATCCAATTCTCATGTTTGCTCACTTGCTGTGTTTTATTGGTGTAAGCGAGTACTTGAAAGCCATTGCCCTTTGGATAGCCTGAGACTGTCACGACATCCCCATTGCTCACTACCATCGGCCTTGAAAATTTCGCTTCAACGGCATGATGATCTAAATTAAATGTTGAGATAAAGAAGCGTTGGTAATACACAGATGAGTGATCGTGAGTTGGTTTCTCTGGGTTCACGTACTCTAAGAGTTCGTTGTTGAGCTTACTCACCGTGCCGGAGATGCTGCTGACCGAGCTGGTTAAAAAAGAATTAGTTTTCAAAGACATCAGCAAGGCTCCCAACAGTACGAGAGAAATAATGAGAAGAAAAGAGAGAAGGCGAAATGGGCTACGTTTCACAGATTCAAAGTAAGCATGCCTTTAATTAGCAGGCTAATAGCAATAATAAGAGTAAAGATGGAGAAAATCAGTTGGGTGTGCGGACCGCTTATTTTTTTACCCAGTAGCAGTCCAATTAACAGCCCGCCTAAGGCAGCAAGCGCAAAAGGCGCAGCAACTAAAATATTCAAGTTACCACTAGCTGCTGAGAATATTGCTCCGCCACCAGTGATGATGGCGAGCACCCCCAGCGAGGTGGCAACGATTGATTTAACAGGTAGGTCGGTATAACGCTTCAGTGCAGGCACGATGACAAAACCACCGCCAACACCCAGCAGACCAGACAAGAAGCCTGCAATACTACCGGCGAGCATCAGAGCGCGAGCACAAGGTAGAGTCCATTGGAGTTTTCCAATGGCAGGGTTGATAAGGCAAGGTGGAGGCTTTCTATCTTCCTCTGGGATTCCTTTGATCTGATTGTGGGCCTGACTCAACAAGCGAATAGCCACATAGAGCAAGATGAAGCTAAACAGAATTTGTAAGGGCGCATTCGGAATCTGAGGTGCAAGCCAAAGTCCTAGTGGAGATAGGGCTAAACCAAAGATCGCCATAAAACCTGCTGCTTTATAGCGCAGGATCTTATTTTTGAGGCCCAGAACGGCGCCAATACTGGAAGCTAGGGCAACGGCACATAGCGCAATTGGGGCTGCCTCTGCAATGGGTAGTCCCAGAAAGAAGACTAAGAGCGGTACTGACAAAATTCCGCCTCCAGCGCCAGTGAGGCCCATAAGTACGCCTACTAGGATTCCTAGTGATGGGCTGATGAGGGTTGAGTAATCCATTGCAATTTATTTTATATTAATATAGTATATAAATATATATATTATTTATTCACCCGAAAGAATCAGTTGAATACACAACCTATCCCGTTGATTAAAGACTTTTTTGACCCAGAAACATGGACTTATACCTATGTGGTCTATGAGCGTGAGGGAGCTCCTTGCGCCATCATTGACTCTGTCTTGAACTATGACCCTAAATCAGGCAGAACTAGCACCAAGTCTGCGGACGAGGTCATTGCCTTTGTTAAGAAGCACCAGCTCCAAGTAGATTGGATCTTAGAGACCCATGCGCATGCAGATCATTTAACTGCTGCTCCGTATTTACAAAGTCATCTAGGTGGCAAGTTGGTGATTGGGGATCACATTACTAATGTGCAGGCGGTATTTAAAGGCGTTTTCAATCTAGATGATCACTTTAAAGCAGACGGCGCTCAATTTGATCGATTATTAAAAGAAGGCGAATCACTCACTTTTGGAAATCTCTCCTTAAAGGCACTCTTTGTTCCAGGACACACACCTGCTTGTATGGCTTATGAAATCGACGATGTCATCTTTGTGGGCGATACCCTGTTTATGCCCGATGTCGGCACAGCCCGTTGTGATTTTCCGGGTGGTGATGCGAAGATGCTCTATCAATCTATTCAAAAGATTTTGTCTTATCCTGATCAGACCAAGCTGTATATGTGCCATGACTATCCGCCAAACAATCGACCTGCTAGTGGTGTGACCACTGTTGCTGACGAGAAGGCAAATAATATTCATGTGCATGATGGCGTGACTGAAGCGCAATTTGTACAAATGCGTACCGCACGAGATAAAACTTTAGAGATGCCCACACTCATATTGCCTTCTATTCAGGTCAATATACGGGCTGGACATTTTCCTGAGGCGGATAGCAATGGAGTTTCGTACTTAAAGATTCCTTTGAATGCACTCTGAACGGAGAATGACAATGAATATGCCCATCTCCAAAGCGGAGTTAAAGAAGATGCAGTCAGCCGCTGAAGATGCCTGTAAGCTCATGAAAGTCTTATCCAACCGAGACCGCATGATGCTCTTATGTGAAATCGGTCAAGCAGAAAAATGTGTTGGTGAGTTAGAGGCTGCACTAGATTTACACCAGCCAACTCTCTCGCAGCAACTCACCGTGTTACGTAAAGAAAAGATAGTGAAAACACGTAGAGAAGGAAAGCAAATTTATTACACGCTTTCTAGCGAGGTTGCTGTTGCCGTCATGAGTTTGCTCTACAAGCATTACTGTAAAAAGTAATCAATTCTTTCATCGTTTTTAAAGGGAGTTCAATATGAAATGTAACGTCGGCGGTATCGATCGTATTTTAAGAATCTCAGTAGGCATTGTGCTGGTTGGACTTGCAGCTAACGGCATCGTAGGTTGGTGGGGTTGGCTTGGACTCATCCCTATGGCTACTGGCATTTTCCGTTTTTGCCCAGCCTACTTATTACTAGGTAATAATTTTTGCTCTAAGTAATTGCTCTAAGTCTGGATTAAGACATATTGAGATCAAGTAACTCAATATGTCTTATTTGTATTTAAGACGGCAGTTTTTTTAGCATAGACGCCGTGTAGCAAAAAGATGGCAAAGAAGGTAATGCCCATCATCCAGTGTGTCGCAACGACCTCATCCCGAATTTCTGCAGGGCCGTAGTACAACAAGGTGCCTGATACCAATAGGGTGGCTAAAAAAGCCAACTGACTTAAACCACTCCATAACTTCCTCTTCGACTTCAGGCCCGCCTTCAGATGAAAAGGTAAGACTGAGCCTAGGGCTAGCGTAGCCAAAATGGCAGCAATGCCGTGCCATGCCAATACCGAATGGGTGCCCAAGACAGCCCGCTCAATATGGAATTCATGACCAATTAAATAAACTATCCCAGTCAGGGAGCAACTCAACATGCCAATTTGAACAAAGTATTTTTGCCATCCTGGCATTTTGCCAAGGCGATTTGTATTTTTCATAAGGACTGGGCGTTGGGGATACGGATTGCTTGGGCAGAAAAATGACTTAAGCAAGGATGGCGAGTATTCCTGGAAATACTCACCACCTTTGTTAAGGCATCTGCATAGACACATCTACTGGCAACCACTGAGTAAGACTCTGAAAATTCAATATGCCCTTGATTAAAGGGATTCACCATAAAACTCTTTGAGCTGGTACTGCGGTTTGCAAAGTAGAGACTGCTAGTGGCAATCGCGCCTGCTGACATGCTGCCAATCTGGATGAGTTCATGCGGTTTTGATGGATTACGGACTTGAATCTCTTGAGAGCGATCCCCGAATACACGCATATCCCCGCCTGCGTTCACTGACCCCGCTTGTATGCCATTAGCAAGTAAAGCTTCAACAGCTTTATCTACCGCATATCCTTTGGCAATTCCGCCAAGATCAAGGCAGAGCGGTAATGACGATCGAATCAAGGAGAGTTCAATAAATTGAAGATCTTCAATGCCTCCAAATAAGCCATCATTGAGCTTGCTATGCCTAGGGAGTAGACCTGCCTCTACCAGGCGATGACCAACTCCACAATTGAATACGCCTTGGGATTGGAGGTGAACCTCTTTTGCGATTCTGAGAACTTCAGCTATCCAAGGGTGAATTCGAACGGGCTCTAAATAGGATCTGGCGTTGATTTGAGAAAGTTCGCTATCAGGATTATGAAAACCCATTAAAGATTGCACTTGTTCAATGGCTAAAAAAGCCTCATCTAGCGCTTTTAATGGGGGTGATTCATCTTTAATCCTGATTTCTACGAAGGTACCCAAGAGTGGCTTACAGCGAATCATTTTGCTTTTAAAGTGAAGGTCTGATTTTTCAAAGCGATGTCGTATAGCACTGCAACTCGCTTGACGCCATCGGTCAGGTGTTTGCAGGAGAGCGTGGCTCCACCAATATTCTGGATATCTTGATTGAGCTTGATGGGGTCTGCAGCCGTCTTTCCGACAAACTGTTTACGCCAGTTAGCTTCTGCTACTTCATATCCATAAGATTCAACGTATTCCAGAATTTCAATCCCAGTTACTGAGCCCGATGAATTGAGTGCGACTGCGTAAGTAATCATTTCATGTTTACCAACCACCTCATCTACGATGAACCAAGTTCCATCAGCCGCCCTCCAAATTCGTTCCCCCTGAAAGGGGTGGCGAATACTCGAAGCCAAGCGCATTTTGTCTTGTAGTTCATCGGTGATGATGATGGGATTTTTAACAAGCGTTTTATTGGGCATTAGTATCTTTTGAGCTTGTTCAACGGATACATAAATCTTGGCCTGTGCAATGACTGGTGCGCTTGCCATAGCTAGACCAATGATGAATAGGGGGTTGGGTTTCCAGTTCATATTCATTTCTTTAGTTCAAAGGAAATCCAACTTTGACGATAAATTCATTCACTGAATGGCTATCCCAAACGCGAGCATTGGAGCACTCGGCTTCTCCGCCACCCATGCAGGTGCCGCCTTTGAGTTGATAGCGCCAAGCGCCAGTGACCCACCAGTCTTTAGCGGCGTAGTGCATATTGGGCCCCACAAAAGTTGCGCGCTGGACTTGGTTGCGTAAATTCAATTCTGAGTAGTCGTTGTGGAAACGTGCCTCAACACCAGCAGACCATTTGGGTGCAAATCGATAGCTAGCACCCACAAGGAAGTCGAGCATTGACTCTGGCACGTTGCCATTCTCAATAAACTTTAATCGTTCATTTGCCGCAACTACGTTACCTGCCAAGATCAATCGATCATCAATAAAATTCGATTGCAAGAGTAGGCGGGCTTCAAGTTCATTTTTATTTCTACCAATAGTGGGTTCTAAGTAGAGACCCACACCAACGGGTGATGTGACTGGATTGGTTATACGGTAAATTGCCTCTAAGGAACCACCTTCTATCCCACTTTTTCTGTAAGGGGTGGCTGGGTCATGGCTGGATGGTACTCCATAACCACCCGTGCAACTTACGCTCTCACCACAGGCTTCTGGATTGGTGTAATTCTGACTTGCGCTGGTGTAGTAGGAATTAATATAGCCAGCAATTTGTAAATCATTGGTAAGGCCGTACTCCAACTCGGTTCTCGCTGTCCATGCATCGTAGGTGCCGGCAGCTTGTTGTTTATTCAGTTGTAAGCGTTGTTCAAACTCGAGCTTTCCTTTGGGCTGGAGATCGAGGGTGTAAATCCATCCAAATGCACCTTCACCCGCATTGGCGAATGAGAAGTGCAGGGCTGTGGCTAATAGGATGCTAAAGGCAACAAGTCTTTTGATAGTCATTTTCATGGTCTAGTGGGCTGGTCAATAAAAGTAAATGAGAATGATTCTTAATATACAGTAAATGAGAACGGTTCTCAATTGAGAAATTGACCCTGCGCGCTATGGTGTTGAGTTCTGACCTAGGAATGGTCCCGAGCTTGTAAGATTTGGGTCTATGGATTCAGAAGCCCTGGTGAAGCTGGTCACAATGAAAATGCCTTTCGGCAAGCATGCTGGCCGTGCACTTGCAGACTTACCTAGTAACTATTTAGCGTGGTTTGCGCGCGAGGGATTTCCAAAGAGCGAGCTGGGTCAGTTGCTAGAGTTGATGCACACCCTGGACCACAATGGCTTGCGCGGATTATTGGCCCCTATCCAGCGGGCCCATGGAATTGCTCCCCGTAGCCGCGAGCAGTAAAAAATTACTTGGAGCGAACTATTGCTGTCACGCGATTGCGCTCATAGAACACATTAGGTGAATCTGGCGGACTGCTTTGGGAGAGAGTGACCTGCAATGAACTTTGGGACTGTATTTCTTGAGTTAACTTTTGAGCTAGCTCTAGATTGCGGTCGTATTGGATCTGTACGCTGGCGACCTTCCCTGCTTTGATGTTGGAGATCAGCGCTGCAAGCTTCACAGCCGAATACTGATCAAAAAAGATGGGATACCAGCCGCCCACTATAGGCCTAGACTCTGGGCTACTCTTTTCGGATTGGTTGCTGGACTTGCTTTCGCTGACCTCTATCGGTAGACGAAAGTCGATGCCGGTCTTCTGAACTAGTTCGGCATAAGAGATCGGCGCATTCATTTGTGCATCATCGGTGTTTTCAACCCAATAAGCCCAAGCTAATTTTTTCGCGGGATCGTAGACCAGCTTGTAAAGATGACTCGGAATGGTGACCCTGCTTTTACCAATACTGCCGGCCTGGCCCACTGATCCAGTAAAGATATAGACATCGCCCTGAGCGCGCTTGATATACATTCTGGTGGGCTCCTCAACCCGTTTAGCCCAGATGCCCTGATTATTTTGCCGAGCTTGCGGCATCATATTTGCTAGGGAGAATGACTGTGCCATTCCCCGCTCGCTGGTCATGTCGCCAGCGGGCACGTTATGACCCCGGTCATATCCGCTGCCGCGATAGTCTGCCAGTAAGGCACGTTCATGCGCTGGAAGTCTGGCCTCCTCATAGAATTGATTGGTACGGCGAGGGTGTGGCGCTTGAAGTTGCTCACCATTGAGTCTCTCAACGGTATAGATGGGTTTTTTATCTGAGGGCGAATAGTAGATCGCAAAATCATCAAAGCACAGGTCACGCCCCACTTGTGTAGTGCTTGGTATTTGTTGGGCTGGGAAAAGATTTTGGCATTGATCAAAGAGGGCCGATGCACTCAGAGGTAGCCAAAGTGAGCTAATTAAAAGGAGTTTGACTAGGAATTTCATTGGATGTCAGTGTAATGAGTGTCGTCACAAGGAGATGAAAGTGTTACGTATATTGACTAGGTAAGTTAGCTCTAGAGCTAGTATTTATATGGCCTTAAGGGTCTTTTGTGTAATCGCTCTATGTCGGCACAACACATCAAGATGGATTGATCTGCAAATTGGAGTGATCATCGAAATAACACTACCGGTAGAAAATTCAACCCATCCGAATACTAGATGTACGGCTTAGCTGTCTCTTTCGAAGGGTGAAAATAGTAAAAAAGTCGGATTTTGAGCACTTTTTTATTATATGAAATGAGTCCTTACTAACTTCCATAAGTTATTGAAATTAAACAAGTAAATATCAAATCCACAGGCCTTCTTAGGGATCGCCCCTATTTCAAGACCTAAAAGTTATGGAAGTGATGTTCTTTATTCTTGACTTGATATAAGAACCTTTTTAGGATGGCACATGTTTTTTACTTATTGCAGCGCAACATAAATCGGAGTATCGATGGTTGGGGTTCTGCAAGACTACGAATGAATAAATGTTTTTCTGCCAATTTAAATGACACGCAACTAGCTCAGCCGGTAACGGCTCATGCTAAAGAGTTGCTAGCTTATGCTCTGTCCCCCGTCTATCGGGTCATGAATGGTTTATTGATTGTGACTGTTTTCATGATTGTGGGGCTCTGGCTTTCTGGCAACGGAACTCAAGCAGGTGCATTTGATTTAGCCCGCATCTTAGTTCCAGATGAAGCTCGCCATATGGTTTGGCAAAACGGCTTTGGAATGCTCGATCAGTATCAAGAAGAAGCGCCCAAGGCAGTTGCGGATAAAGAGATTGCTAATGTGATCTACGGCAAGGTATCCAACACCCCTCATAGCGGTCTCATGACCGCCAAGCAGCAAACAGTCGCCCTCTTGATGCCTTCAGTAGCGCATGCCCAGGTGAGGCCTATTTCCCATCTGTCTGATCGCATACCTACTTCAAAAATTGATCCCCAGGCACTAGATTCCAAGTTAATGGTGTCCATTCAGAATCAACGCGCAGTAGCTGACTTCTTTGAGAAGAAGTACAAGTTAGATCGCGCCAAGATCGAGGAGTATGTATCCAACACGGTATTGATTGCAAAAGAGGTCAATATTGACCCGGTGCTCTTACTGGCCGTGATTTCGGTAGAGTCCAACTTTAACCCCCTGATTAAAAGTCATGCTGGTGCTGAAGGCTTGATGCAGGTAATGACTGCGATTCATAAAGATAAGTACGCCTTGTATGGTGGCGCTACTGATGCGGTGAAGCCTGAAGTCAATATCCGAGTAGGTGCTTATATCTTGAAGTATTTGATTGCTACCACTGGCTCATTGCGTAATGGCTTGAAATACTATGTTGGTGCTGCGAATGCAGAGAATGATGGTGGCTATACCGATAAGGTGATGGCGGAAAGAAACCGTTTAATTAGCTTGTGTCAGCCAGCAGCGCCTAACAAATTAACACTGAACGGTAAAGATTTACGTTCCTAAGATTGATAGCTTTCGTTAATACAAAATAAAGGCCACTCATTGAGTGGCCTTATTACTTGCAGATACAAGGCAGGATTAATTTACGCCATGCAGCTCTACATCAAATACCAATGTTGCGTTTGGGGGAATCACACCACCGGCACCACGTGGACCATAACCCATTTCAGATGGAATGATTAAGGTGCGCTTGCCACCAATTTTCATACCTTGTACTCCTTCATCCCAGCCTTTAATGACATGGCCAGCACCTAAAGGAAAGCTAAATAATTGGCCACGGTCTAAGGAGCTATCAAACTTTTGACCTTTATGATCTGGCGCCTTTTCATCAAATAACCAACCGGTGTAGTGCACATCTACATGGTTGCCGGCAGTCGCTTCTTTACCATCGCCCACAACGGTATCTATTTTTTGGAGTTCGCTCACGTTTATCTTCCTCTTTGGCTGAAATTGAAGGGCTAGTATATTCTGAGCGTAATCTTTTTGTTCGAGCAAACTAACATGACAAATTTCTGGCCTCATTCTGCATATAAAACCCTGACGGTGGGGTCTGACAAGCAATTGCAAGTGACGGATGATTTCCTGCGTACTTACTTATTACGCCCCGAATTAAACCTAGTCCCTGAATCCTGTGCGGCTGAGCGCGCCTTACATCAGCGCTTAAGTGATAAGCCCCGAGCTGCCATTTCCGATGAAGAAATTGCTGGCATGGCAGATCCCGATATTCAGGTGAACTACCAAGTCTGGCTGAGATATCGAGCCAAGCTATTGGCCGCCAGCTCTTTAGAAAACTTTTACATGAGCTTGTTTAAGGGTGATGGCGTAGATGTTCCACCGCTATTTATCTCTCAACTAGCGCAAATATTTATCCGCCATATCTTGGGTGAAGATTGCCATCCACTTGATGCTCGCATGGGTGAGCTCTTCTTTCGAGTCCAGAAGATCACTGTGCTTGAAGATGGCGTGGTGATGGGTGCGGATGATGAGGTGGTAACTCGTAATGCGCAAGCAGGTGAGACTGGAAATATTCTCGATCTTCTCAAGAGCAAGTCGATGTCTATGCGTTCGATCGACTTAGATGTATTGCATGAGGAAAACGCTGAACTCTATTGGGATAAGGGTGAGGATCATGACTTTGCAGTGCAGTTGAACTTTGGTCAGCCGCCCATTAATCATTTTTGCCGTGTCCTCGAAAAATGGGTGCAACACTTTTTAGGCGCTCAGGTGCGCGTTACGCCAATGCAGCAAATCTCCGATCCCAAATGGTCTTGGCATGTTGGCTTAGACGCTGCCGCAACCGATATCTTGAATAAGCTTTACAACAAAGAGCCGGTTGATACCGACGAGCTTGAGAAGGTGATTTGCTTATTCCGCTTGGACTTTATTGATGAGACTGCAGTAACTCAAGCTCAGGCTGGAAAGCCGGTATACATGGGTATTGCTATGAATGATGAGAAGCAGCTCAAACTCAAACCACAAAACCTGCTCTTCAATTTACCTCTAGCAAAAGTTTCTTAAGCGGCAGTTGAGGCGCTAGTCTTCTTGCGATTAGCGCTGAGCCAAATCAAAGCACCAGCAGTGACGGCGACGGGAAGCAGCGATCCCAGATTGAGAATATTCCAACCCTGCGAGGTAATCAGGGCTCCTGAGCCAAAGGAGGTAAAGGCCATCGTGCCAAAGACAAAGAAGTTAATTGCTGCCTGAGCTTTGTCACGCTCCTCAGGTCGATATGCAGTCATCGCCAACGATGTGGATCCAGTAAATAAAAAGTTCCAACCAACGCCTAGCAAAAATAAGGCAATTAAAAATTGGTGGAAGTCGACACCGGTGAGTGCGATTGCAATACACAGAATGTTGAGGGCAACTCCAACACCCATGATTTTGAGTGTGCCAAAGCGCTGAATGAGTGAACCAGTAAAAAACCCGGGCGCGAACATGCCAATTACATGCCACTCTAAAACCATCGCTGTATCCGAAAAAGGGAGTCCACAAATTTGCATGGCTAGTGGGGTGGCCGCCATGAGTAGGTTCATCACGCCGTAGCCCAGTGAGGCGCCAATCACGGCAACCATAAAGACCGGTTGTTGCAGAATGGTTTTAAGACTCCTGCCGGCTGAAAGTGAATGCTGCGTCTTGAATTCTTCTGGAAAGTGGATGAACTGCATCACGATGATGCCAATAAAGCCGGCTATTGAAAGGGTGAGGTAGGCCCCTAGAAATGCGGTATCAAAGAAATCTTTAGTCCAAGAAGCGAGATTGGGGCCAATCACAGCCCCCAGGATGCCTCCAGCTAGAACCCAAGAGACCGCCTTATCTCTCATGCTGAGTGAAGTCAGCTCGGCAGCCGCAAATCGATAGAGTTGCCCATTGGCGCTGTAATAGCCTGCAATAAAGGTACCCAGCACCAGCAGCCAAAAGTTTTTGGAAACGGCAGCATAGGCGCAGAGAAGGGCTGAAAATACCGCTACCAGCAGACCTAGCTGAAAAGAAATCTTACGGCCGAAGTAATTTTGGGTTTTGGCTACGATTGAGGTAGAAAAGGCACCCCCCACAACGTAGCCCATCACGGGCAAGGTAGCCATCCAGGCGACTGGACTCAGACTGAGGCCTACGAGGCCATTAATGGCGATAAAGGTCACATTGTTGGTCAAAAACAAGCCCTGGCAGAGAATCAACAGTACGAGATTTTTGTTGAGTAGGGGGTGCTTGTTCATCATGCATAGCAGTTTACGATGTAAGTGAGTGCAGGCTCGCCTTGGTGGATTCCCTTAAATTGACCCACTTCAGCCAATTT
The DNA here is from genome assembly GCA_046049115.1 of Pseudomonadota bacterium. Lineage (GTDB taxonomy): Bacteria > Pseudomonadota > Gammaproteobacteria > Burkholderiales > Burkholderiaceae > Polynucleobacter. The sequence continues at coordinate 3,355 of JBJOEU010000002.1, read as the reverse complement.
GGTGCCTAAAAGCCCTGAAATTGCTGGGGTCGATGATTTAAAATAGATTTCTCGGTCCAGTGCGTGAAATTAAGCCCAAGGCAGCCACAAGCGTCTGAAGTGTTGCGTACGGAATGCGAGAGTGGTTCGGTATAAGGCCGACCCCTAATATTTACCCATATCGAGGAAACATCAATGGCTTCAGAGAAATCAAAGATCATTTACACGCTGACAGATGAAGCGCCTTTATTGGCGACCTGTGCATTCTTACCAATCATTCGTACTTTTACGGCTCCAGCTGGAGTTCAGGTTGTAGAAAGCGATATTTCTGTTGCGGCACGTATCTTGTCGGAATTCTCTGATTGCTTAACGGCCGAACAAAAAGTTCCCGATAATTTGGCTGAGCTAGGCCGTATGACTTTATTGCCTGATACCAACATCATTAAGTTGCCCAATATCAGCGCTTCAGTTCCACAGTTGCTCGCTGCTATTAAAGAATTGCAATCTAAGGGCTACAAGATCCCTGATTTCCCAGATGATCCCAAGGATGATGCGGAAAAAGCGATTCGCACGCGTTACTCTAAATGTTTGGGTAGCGCAGTTAACCCGGTATTGCGCGAAGGCAACTCTGATCGCCGCGCACCAAATGCCGTTAAGCGTTATGCCCGCAAGAACCCACACTCGATGGGTGAGTGGAGTCAAGCCTCCCGCACGCACGTATCGCATATGCATGGTGGCGACTTCTACGCAGGTGAGAAGTCAATGACCATGACCAAAGCATGTGATGTGAAGATGGATCTGGTAACGAAGAGTGGTAAGACGATTGTTCTCAAACCAAAAGTGAGTTTGATTGCTGGTGAAATTATTGACAGCATGTACATGAGTAAAAAAGCACTCTGCGAGTTCTATGAAAAAGAAATCGAAGATGCCTACAAGACCGGCATGATGTTGTCCTTACACGTCAAAGCCACCATGATGAAGGTGTCACACCCGATCGTGTTTGGTCACGCTGTAAAGATTTTCTACAAAGATGCATTTGAAAAGCATGGCAAGTTGTTTGATGAGTTGGGCGTCAATCCAAACAACGGCATGAGTAGCTTGTATGAAAAAATCAAGACTTTGCCAGAATCTAAACGTGAAGAAATTATTCAAGACTTACATGCTTGTCATGAGCACCGTCCAGCGTTGGCGATGGTGGACTCTGCCAAAGGTATTACGAATCTCCATTCACCAAGTGATGTGATCGTGGATGCATCGATGCCAGCAATGATTCGTGTGGGCGGCAAGATGTGGGGTGCTGATGGTCGCTTGCATGACACTAAGGCGGTCATTCCAGAAAGTACTTTCGCCCGCATCTATCAAGAGATCATTAACTTCTGTAAGACACATGGCAACTTCGACCCAAAAACGATGGGTACAGTACCCAATGTGGGCTTAATGGCTCAGCAGGCTGAAGAGTATGGCTCACATGACAAGACTTTCGAAATCACTGAGGCTGGTGTCGCTCGTATTGTTGCGGATGATGGCACGGTCTTACTTGAGCAGAATGTGGAAGAGGGCGATATCTGGCGTATGTGCCAAGTTAAAGATGCACCAATTCGTGACTGGGTAAAGCTCGCAGTTAACCGTGCGCGCTTGTCGCACACTCCGGCCGTGTTCTGGTTGGATGAGTACCGTCCACATGAGGCTGAATTAATTAAGAAGGTTCAGACCTACCTGAAGGACTATGACTTAACTGGTGTAGATATTCAGATCATGTCGCAGACTCGTGCAATGCGCTACACCTTAGAGCGCATCATTCGCGGTAAAGATACGATCTCTGTAACTGGCAATATTTTGCGTGATTACCTCACTGATTTATTTCCAATTATGGAGCTGGGTACCAGCGCGAAGATGTTGTCTATCGTGCCTTTAATGGCTGGCGGCGGCCTCTTCGAAACTGGTGCGGGGGGTTCTGCTCCTAAGCACGTGCAACAGTTGGTCGAAGAAAATCATTTGCGTTGGGATTCCTTGGGTGAGTTTTTGGCCTTGGCAGTTTCTTTGGAAGATATTGGCGATAAAACCAATAACTCAAAAGTGAAAATTTTGGCTCGCACCCTAGATGAGGCGACTGGCACATTATTAGATAACAATAAGTCGCCATCACCACGTACTGGTGAGCTTGATAATCGCGGTAGCCAGTTTTACTTGGCGATGTACTGGGCACAGGCTTTAGCTGCGCAAACTGAAGATAAAGAATTGCAAGCCCACTTTGCTCCGTTTGCAAAAGCTCTCACTGAGAACGAGCAAAAGATCGTTGCTGAGTTTAAAGCGGTACAAGGAAAACCTGCAGATATTGGTGGCTACTACATGCCTGATCACGACAAGTTTGTGGCAGTGATGTGTCCAAGCACTACTTTAAATGGCATCTTAAAAATGGCGTCAGCTGCTTAAAGTTGGTTTGCTTTATAAAAAGGGTAAACCGCTTGGTTTACCCTTTTTTCTTATCCGCTTTTTGGGTTAATGCAGTAGCTCAGCAATAAATTGGTAGGCGTAGGAGAATAAGGCTTACTGTCACTATTAGATTAAATCCATTGAGGAGACCTTGATATGTCCACAAATGAGCAAAAGCGGCTTTCCCGGGAAATTACTCCTAAAGCGGTCTTTGAGGGACGTCGTGACTTAATCAAGAATGCTGCGGCCGGAGTCTTTGGTCTAGCGCTAGCGCCCTGGTTCTCGCGCGAGGCCCTTGCCAGTAATTCTCAAAAATTAATTGCTACGCCAAACCCAAACTTTGTTCTGAAAGATGAGTCAACTAGCTATCAGTATGTCACTGGCTATAACAACTTCTATGAGTTTGGAACGGATAAGTCAGATCCCGCTGCTTACGCCCATAGTTTGCAAACTCGGCCATGGACTGTGACGATTGAAGGTTTGGTTAAAAAACCAATGACTTTGGATATAGATGCCTTGCTGAAGCTGGCCCCGATGGAAGAGCGTATTTATCGTATGCGCTGCGTTGAGGGTTGGTCGATGGTCATTCCTTGGGATGGCTACTCCCTGTCCAAATTGCTGAATCAGGTGCAGCCTTTAGGTTCTGCAAAGTATGTTGAATTTATTACCTTAGCTGATCGTAAGCAGATGCCGGGTCTGAAAAGTCAGATTATCGATTGGCCTTATCGAGAGGGTCTACGCTTAGATGAGGCTATGAATCCTCTGACGCTGCTCACTTTTGGTCTTTATGGTGAGACCCTGCCAAAGCAAAATGGCGCTCCGGTCCGAATTGTGGTGCCCTGGAAATATGGTTTTAAGAGTGCCAAGTCGATTGTGAAAATTCGGTTAACGGAAGAAATGCCTAAGACCAGCTGGAGCCAGTTTGATGCACGTGAGTATGGGT
>JBJOEU010000001.1:0-26741 GCA_046049115.1 Pseudomonadota bacterium | reverse complement strand
AGAGCCTTGTTCAGAACCGGCTTGTACCGTTGATTTTGGAAAATGAATCCAAGTTTGGGTGCTAGCTTCCAGCGTGGCCGTATTACTGATGGGGGCAAAAGGGATGGGGCGCCCCATGGTCTGCCACATATAGGCAAATGCCTCATTGTGCATATCCTGATGCAAGATCGCTAGCTGGATAAAGTAAGCGGCTTTATTGTCGATCGGTGTCTGCAGTAAATCTTGGGTGTCTCTAGTGACCCTGTAGTTGTAATCTAGCAGGCTATCTAAGGACGGCATTGGCGTGGACCAACGATCTTGGTGAGACATCTCTGAAGAATTAAATAAGTAATCGGCATCCTTCATGATTGACGGCTTGCTCTCTTGGCCATCGCGATGAACCCAGAATTCATGAAACCAGGTCAAGTGTCCTAATTCCCAAAGCGGAGGATTGAGAATATTGAGTTGTGGCACTAAGCACTCTTCTGCTGTAAGGCTAGCCAAAATCTGACGGGTAATACCATTACTTTCCTCTAACCACTGAGCCAAGGTCGACCCAGGTGAGTGCGGAGCATAAAGAAGATGGTCGTCGGTTAAAAATTGGGACATGCAGTATTTTCAGGTAAATCTTCGCAGGCAACAAGAGGCTTACTTCAGCATCAAAATAAAGAGGTTTTTATGAAGACACTGCAAATATCAGGCTGATACGTATTATCGCTTTTTATGATGACGTAATGAGTCTGATACAAGCCCATTTGCGCTAATACCTGACACAGGGACACCTCTGCATTAAATTCAGTCTACTGTTACAGTGGAAATTCAACTTTTATTTGGATTTTTTCGTGTCATTACAAGCAGTCTGGTTCAAGCGCGATCTTCGAACATTTGATCACGAGGCTCTCTTTCGTGCATGTCAGGCTGGCCCGACTATTTGCTTCTATGCGATCGAGCCAGAGTATTGGCAGCTTGGTAACACAAGCAATCGTCAGTGGCACTTTATTCGTGAATCTCTGATTGACCTATCTAAGCAGCTTCAGGCAATTGGTGCCACGCTGCTTATTCATCAAGGTAGTGTTTTGGAGTTTTTGCAAACCTTAGAAGAGGAGAGCGGTTCATTCACATTACATAGTCATATAGAAACTGGTATTGATTGGACTTATCAGCGTGATCTTGCCGTCTTGCGATGGTGTAAAGACCGTGGGCTAGACTGGCATGAGTATTCTCAAAATGGCGTATGCCGCCCAATTAGCTCTAGAAATAATACGTTTATGGAGCACTGGATCAAGTGGGTCTCAACGCCATTATTCGAGACTCCTCAGCAGGCTCAATTTAGACAGATAATAGGCGGCCTAGCTATTGAGAATTTACCGGCCGATGTTTGTCAGGATAGCTATTCTTGTCCAGGTAGGCAGTCGGGTGGCAGGAATGTGGGCTTGAGTGTATTAGAGGATTTTTTAACTGGGCGCGGCGAAGCATACAGCGGCTCAATTAGTTCTCCTATTACCGCTGAGGCTGCCTGCTCACGACTGAGTACGTACATTGCATATGGGTGTCTTAGTCTGCGAGAAATCGCTCAACGCACTGCAGATCGGCAAGAGTACGCACCAAGTCGTCAATGGGCGAAAAGCTTGGCGGCATTCTCGCGCAGGCTTTGGTGGCACTGTCATTGGATTCAGTCATTTGAGAGTCGATCAGGCATGGAGCTTTTCCCCATTATGTCTAAGATGACTCAATTGGAGCGACCCTTTGATCAGGCTAAGTTTGATGCCTGGTCAACTGGCAATACGGGATGGCCTCTTGTAGATGCGTGCATGCGTTTCTTGCACCACCAAGGCTGGATCAATTTTCGAATGCGTGCCATGCTGGTGTCTACTGCAACCTATTCTCTATCCTTGCCGTGGCAACCTGTGGCTAATTTTTTAGCAACGCTGTTTGTAGATTTCGAGCCGGGGATACATTACCCGCAAATACAAATGCAAAGTGGCATGATGGGCAACACAGTATTACGAATCTACAACCCAGTCTCGCAAGCTGTAGATTTAGATGTTGATGGACATTTTGTTCGAAAGTGGGTGCCAGAGCTTAGGCAAGTAAGTCAAACTTGGATATACGAGCCTTGGAAAATGACGCCAAACTTGCGAGAGCAGGCGGGCTGGACTGCAGATTATTTTTATCCAACACCGCTGGTGGATTATCAGAGGGTGCATAAAGAAGCAAAAGCTGCAGTAACTGAGATTCGAGCAGGGCGTAAGGCGAGCGCAGCACAGGCAGCTTCAAGGCAAAAGAGTGTGAAGTCAAAACAGCCAGGGGCTTCGAAGAAAAAAGCTAGTGCCGATCCCTCACAGATGGCACTATTTTAGTTGGAGTACCGAGTGATTGAAAGCTGGGACACTCACATCGAGATAGATGACGTCAGCTCTTAATCTTTATTTGATTCTATTTTCTTTTGACGTTTTTCCCGCTCTTTCCGCAGGTCGCGCAACTGCCACCAGGCAAATAGTAAAACGCCTCCAAAAACCAACACTACTTCAATTAAGATCACGGGCCCGAAGTTATCCATGTATTTGGCTGTTAGCTGAGATGATGGTCATGAAATATCCCTTAAGGATTCATTAAGTACGCATCTTCGAGTCAGAGGTAATGCAGGATTTCATTGCCTTTAACTCAATGACTTTTAACCACTCAGGCTTCGCCTTTGGATTCATAAGCAATTCATTGACCTGTCGATTGGATGCATTTTTCGAGATGAACTCAGCTTGGCAAGCGCAATAGGCGGTGAAGTCTTCTTCAGTTAGAGCCTTACCTTTTGCACCTTTGTGTTCTGCCACTTGCTCGCGAGCGCAATCTTTCTGATAGTCTTTTGAGATCACCTGTGCAATAGACTGGTTGGCCATGACAGACAAATAAGTCAAAAGCAGGAGTGCACGAAAAGCTGACATAGTATGTTTCCTTTTTAAATCTAACTAATGCTTATTCTTCCATAGATATCAAGATCTAACTTATCCATGACGAGATCATCTTTGCTCTAAAGCAAAAGACGATTCACCGCATACTGGGTTTGTCTGTTAAAAAATCATGATCCCAATAGCTGGTTTAAGTGACGCTTTGCATAGGCTTTGCGAGCATCTAACAAAGCTGAGACTAAATTAATAAAAAACTGTTTGAACTGGGTCATTTAGAGCTCCTTTAGGGTATATTAGGGTTAATACTTAGTTAGTATGCGCCTCATTCTTTCATGGTGCAGAGCCATAAAAACCCCTTGATTAGTAGTTTTATGCGGAAAAGCCCTGATGGGTAGAGAATGATTTACTTCCAGCTTGCACCTAAGGTCTTTAGACTGACTTCAAGACTTTTTTAAAGCGGGATACGCTAGGTGTAATACAAACCCAAGTAGAGATGTAAAGGGCAGCAAAGCAAGATCCCCCATTAGATTCTGGCAATTACTCTAGACAGCAAAACATGAGATTGATACAAAAGATGAAACAGTTTTATGACGAAATAGTAAGTTACATCAGGGCCTATTTAAGATGACTGCTGTAGTTGAGCATGGCCGAGCCGCATACTCGCCATATATCGAGCAAGAGTTACGCTCTGATCATGCCGGAGAAACGGGTGCTGTTTACATCTACAAGGGGATCGTTGCGGTTGCGACATTGCGTCAAGATCAGGAGCTCATCCGTTTTGCAAAAAATCATGGGATCACTGAGGCACAGCACTTGCATTTAATAGAAGGCGTTTTAGATGCAAAGTATCGAAGCCATTTACTCGGACCTTGGCGTTTGGCGGGTTGGTTAACTGGTGCGATACCGGCACTTTTTGGTAGAAAAGCAGTCTATGCAACTATTGCGGCGGTTGAAACATTTGTAGAGCAACATTATCAAATGCAGATTGACCATCTACAAAAACATGGTGGTGATGAGCAATTGCTTGAGCTGTTGATGCGCTGCCAGGCCGATGAAATTGACCATAAAAATGAGGCAAGATTAAAAGCCTCTACCTCTATACCGTTGGCTCTAAGGTTGTGGTGCGCCATGGTCGGTAGAGGTTCAGCGTTAGCCGTTTTACTGGCAAGACGCATTTAAATAATATGGTGAATGTAATTCATTACTTAAGGTAAAAATACAATGATTCAGATTCAGGTCTGGGCTGATTTCGAATGTCCCTACTCCTACCTTCAAACTATTGCACTGACTAAGCTCAAAGCAAGATATCAAGATCAGATTGAAATCGTATGGAGGGCTTTTGAATTAAGTCCGGTAGAAGGAAAAATTCCTCCTTCGCAATCGTATATCGCTAATCTCGAGGATGCTAGGTCTGAACCGATAGTTGCGGAAGAGGGCCTGAATTTACTCACACCTAAATTTTTAAGCTATACCTGGCTTGCACAGGAAAGCGTTTATTTTTCAAATTCCGAAGGATTATCGCTCAAGCTTGCGAGAGCGCTATTCGATGCCTTCTTTTTGCAGGGACTAGATATCAGCAATGAAGAGGTCGTCATGCAGATTGCTATACAGAGCGGAATTGATGATCAACTCTTAAGACAGGCTCTTGATGCTGGTGAACTGACTAAACATGTGATGGCGGATGAGCTGGAGTTTAAGACCTATGGCTTCCAAGGCTTGCCAGCAATGTTAATCGGTGAAAAAGATTTTTCCCCTAAAAGTTTTATGCCAATCTCAGGGTATAAAACTGATGAGGAAATTATTTCTTTATTGCCAAATAACTCTTTTAACTAAGCGTTGCGTCTGATTTTCTAGGGGTGTAGAGTCAACTCTATTTGCACATAGCAAATAAATCGTCATGCCCAATCTCGCATTGTTGGGATTGAGAGCGACGCACGCCCCATTGCTCTGTCGTTTCAACGGGAACTAGATTAGTTTCTGCGGCCGCCTTGGCAGTGCCTAATGCTAACTGTGCAATTAATGAAGAGTCATTCTGCCCAAGCATCCATGGGCTGGGGCCGGTATCAACCTGAAAGCCCCTCTGTTTTAATAAGTGCTTTAATTTACTGAGAGCTAGCGGTCCGGCGGCAGGGCCAAAACCTTTGTCCCGTGCCTGATGAGAATGAAATGCTTTGAGGATTTCAGTGTCACTTGGATCTGTGGGGAACCATTTTTCATCGCCATTATAAGTAAGCACTGTGTAAAGAGGGCTTTGTAATAATTTAGAAAATTGATCCAACCAATCAATTGCAACTAAATCAAAAAATGCTGCAGCAGTAATTAAGTCTGCCGGCTCAGACAGCACTGCCGGGAGATTTTGAGCAAGATCATGCTGTACAAAATGTACGGTGATTTGGTATTGATTTTTAATTAGGGTAAGCGGTTTGGCCGAAGTGCAATCATCAGAAATAGTATTGTCTGCCCAAGCACACAGCTTTTGACGAGCAGAGTTCAGAAGTAGAGGGTCATAATCAATCAAAGTCCATTTTTGATTGTGGGGAATTAGTGGTGCCAAAGCCCTTAAATTGGAGCCAGTGCCTGATCCTAGATCTACTATTTGAATGGCATCGTTCTTTAAGCTTGCAATTTGATTTAGATAGTTCATCACCTTCTCTTGCAAAAGAGGGTTTCTTGAGCGGTGATCCACGCTTTCACGCAAACTTAACCAATCTGTTGAAAATGTATTCATAAAAGGTGCGCAGATGAAATGAGTAGAGTGTTGATTGTCACTGTTTAAATCCTAGCTGAATATTCACCATTTCATAAAAGCGGGTGCCTTGTTGATAAAGGGCTTGATAGCTACCCGCCTCAATAATTTTTCCAGCATCCATGACTAGGATCATATTGGCATTTTTAATAGTGCTTAGCCTATGTGCAATGACTAAGGTAGTCCGAGTGCGCATGACTTCACTCATTGCCTGTATTAAACTTTCTTCAGTAGCGCCATCTAACGCACTTGTGGCTTCATCTAGTACAAGAATAGGCGGATCTTTCAGTAAAGCGCGTGCAATTGAGAGACGCTGTCTTTCGCCCCCCGATAAAATTCGTCCTCTTTCGCCGATGATGGTATTAAAGCCCTCTGCTTGTCTTTCAATAAAGCCAAGGGCTTGTGCGCGCTCACAGGCTATTCGCATCTCTACCTCACTCGCATGCGGTGCACCAACGAGAAGATTATCGGCAATAGAGCGATTAAATAAGAGTGGCTCCTGAAAGACTACGCCAACGTTTCTGCGTAGTGCCGATAGTTCAAAATTGTTGATATCAATACCGTCTATGGAGATCTGTCCAGACTGGATATCGAAGGCGCGATACAGCAGGCTGAGTGCAGTAGATTTCCCCGCACCAGAAGCGCCAACTAGGGCAATTGTTTCGCCTGGATTTACAGTAAAACTTAAGCCATTAATCGCTCTGTGCCGGTTGTTATAGCTAAAGCAAACCTCATTAAATTGGATCAAGCCTTTACATCTGCCTGGATCTATTGCATTAGGTATGTTCTGGATATCTGGTGATGTATCTAAGACCTCAAAAAACTCTTGTAATCGGGGTGCGTCCACAGCTAATTTATTGGCAAATGTCACAATTTGTTCTAGTCGACCAATAAAGATGCCTGCAAAGGCAATAAATGTAACGATTTCACCTATAGTAATGAGTGATTGTGCATATAGCCATGATCCCAAAACAACGATGCAAAGAATACTCAGTGTTGTTGCGGATTTTGTCAGTACTGTGACTACTGCCCACCATGAAAGAACAGGTAATTGCGCATTAAGAACTTTCTGACTAATGCCTTGCAGGGCTTTCACTTCCACCTGAATTCTTGAAAAACTTTGTACTAGTGCAATATTGCTGAGCGTGTCAGAGGCTAATTCTGCTAGATCTGAATGATGGCTTTCAATTGCTTTCTGAAGATCTTGAGTCTTACGCAAGATGAAATGTGTAAGTAACCCAAAAAATAAACAGAGACTAATGAGCACCAAAGCCAGTCGCCAGTTCATATATAGCGCCAATGGAATCAATATGATGAGAGAAATGAATGCAGCCAGATGCTCACGAAAAAAACTCAGCCAAAGCCACCATAGCGTATCCGTTCCTGCAAGCATGATTTTCATTAGCCGACCAGAGTGGGTTTGAGATTGCTGTCTCAGAGGCATATGCAATACATGCTCAAAATACTCACCGAAGATCTTGTGTCGTTGGCGATGAGCTAAACGATCTGAAAAGAGGGCAACGAGCGTTGAGGTGGCAATAGTAAAAAAACCAAAAAGTATCCAAATCAATAGCAAGGGTGCAACAGCATTCCACAATGAGCTAGCTTGAGAAGTTGCTGTATTTGCTAGAGTGTTGATGACCTTTCCAAACAATATGGGTTCGGCAAAAAGAGTAATAGCAAGCATTAGATTGGCAAATGCCAATATCCAAGCCAGAGTGCTATCAGAGCCCAGCTTTTTTAATGCACGTGTGTATATTTTGATGAGGCTCATTAATGCTTTTGATCAGTATCTTGATGATGAAAAGCCTTTAGTCGAAGAGGAATTAGTTCCTTCGGCTTAACAAATTCCTCTGGGGAAGATAGGATTTGATACTTCATCATGAGATTGCCTAGCCAGGACTGCGACGTTATCACTGCTAAGGGTATCGACACTAATAGGCCGCCAAAAAATAATAATCCAAAGTAGGTGGCTTCTTGGTAGCTAAGATACAGCGTCAAGGTTAAAGCAATTCCCAGTACTGTATGTGGCCAAAATTGCTGGATTGCACTCGATAGGGTAACGGTATGGTCATCTCTCGCCTGCGCTGCCCAACCCCCCTGACGTCCCAAGGCTAGATTCACCATAAAAATAGTGTGATTCAGCCAGGTTATTGGAGTCATCAGTAGAGAAAACATTGTTTCTAGTGTGAGGCTGATGATAAAGCGCCATCGACCACCAAAACGATGTGATTCTTTCGTGCTGATTAGGACATTGAGAGCACCGGCAACTTTTGGCAGGTACCACATTAAAAGGGTGGGCCAAATGAAAGTATAAAAATATACTTTGCTGGTAGTTTCTTGAATAGGTGCAAAAGTAGCGATAGAGAGGGTGCTGATAACTATCAGCGCGATCCATGCTGGTGAACCTAGAAACATAAAGATCGCTAAAACAAGCTGCATCCGACTAATAAACTTGAGATTAGGCAAGGTGAGGAGATGGATGTATTGAAGATTTCCTTCGCACCATCTTAAATCGCGGCGAATATATTCTGTGAGTGTTGGCGGATTTTCTTCCCAACTACTATCTTCACATGGATAAACGCGCACTTCAAAACCAGCGCGGCGCATGAGTACGGCCTCAATCAGATCATGACTGAGTATCTGTAATACATTCCCTTTTGCTGTTTTGATTTCGGGTAACGCGCAAAACTGCATAAAGGGGTCAAGCCGAATCATTGCATTATGACCCCAATAAGGACCAAAATCAGACTGCCACCATGCTGAACCCATGGTGTACGAACGCATCCCCAGGCGCATTCCATATTGGAAGAGGCGGGTAAAAGCGCTGCTAGATGGCAGGCCAATAACAAGACCTTGAAGAATTCCTAGTTGCGGATTTGATTGCATCATCTGGGCAAGTCTTTTCATTGCCGCTGCCGTCATAAAGCTATCAGCATCAAGCGTGATGGCAAAGTCATGTAATTTTCCATATTGCTGGCAAAAGGAGGCGATATTTCCTGCCTTATATCCCTCATTGCTCTCACGACGGCGATAGACAATGTCAATCCTTTGTCCATACTCTTGATTTAATTTCTCGAACAACTTCCTCTCGGATTTCCTAACGGATTCTGTAGTGCTGTCGCTCAGAATATAAATAGGGAAATGTTTTGCAATGCCTGCATTAATTAGACTATCCATCATGATCTGCAGGTTGCGCACTACTCTGAATGGATCTTCATTTCGTATGCACAATAAAAGAGCTGTAGAGCTATCTAACGGGCAATCTGCGCAGTCTTGCATATTGCGAGGTAGAACAATTGATAGTGGATTTTTTACTAAAAGACAAATTAAAAAGCCAATAATCGCATTCCAGAAGCCAATCACCATCCAAGGTAAGGTAAGTGAAAAAAGGACTACCAACGACCAGAGGATGAGGGTGGGAACATGCAGATGGAGCGTCTGATAAAAAAGCCACAGCATGGATGCTGACGTGAGTATAAAAAGTAAACAGAAAATGACTCGACGAATCGACACTGCTTTTATGGGGTGTTTATTTACTGAGGTATTCAATTTGTCGTAAGCTCACCTATACTATGCACAATGCATCAGCAGTATAGGTTAGCAAGCACATTTTCACTTTTCCCACTAAGGATTTTTACGTGGATCTTCCTTTGACCTCAGTTGTCAGTCAATCCCTGTGGTACGTGGCTCCTGAGCGCATTGAGATTCGCTCAGAAATTCTTGGCCCCTTGCCTAAAAATAGTGTTCAAGTGCGTACTTTGTTTAGTGCCTTGAGTCGTGGCACAGAATCCCTAGTATTTAAAGGTCTTATCCCCGAGAGTGAATACACTCGTATGGGGGCGCCATTTATGGGTGGCAAGCTTCCATTTCCAGTCAAGTATGGATATTCCAATGTGGGTAGGATCGAGCTTGGCCCTCCTGAATTGATTGGACAGCTTGTATTTAGTCTCATGCCCCATCAATCTATGTTTCAAACCGATACCGCTAATGTCCTGATGATTCCGAAAGAAATCCCAGCGCAACGTGCAGTACTAGCCGCCAACATGGAAACAGCTTTAAATGCTGTTTGGGATGCATCACCTGGGCCTGGTGACCGCATTGTGATTATTGGTGCGGGTGTACTCGGTTGCTTAATCGCGTATTTATGTGGGCATCTTCCTGGTGCCGAGGTAACCCTAGTGGATATCAATCCTGAGCGTGAAGAAATCGCAAAAAAACTGGGTGTTCAATTTAGCTCCCCAGAATTGGCGCCAAAAGATTGTGATCTGGTGATTCATTGCAGCGCTAGCGTCGCTGGCCTCTCCACTGCCATTGCGTCAGCAGGCGAGGAAGCAACAATTTTAGAGCTGAGCTGGTATGGCTCGAACAAAGTTGATGTGGCATTGGGTGGCGCTTTTCATAGTCGCCAATTAAAACTCCAGTCTAGTCAGGTTGGACATATCTCTCTATCCCGCAGACCCCGCTGGAGCCATCGTCGTAGGCTCACCACCGCATTGGGGATGTTGAGCGACCCCCGTTTGGATGTTCTCCTGACTGAGCCAATCAGCTTTGAAGCCTTACCATCAGAGCTGCCACAGATCTTTAGTGCTCGCAGTTCCGCGCTGTGCTGTTTGATTCAATATTCATAAGGAAAATACATGTTTACTGTTGAAGTTCGCGATCACATCATGATTGCCCATTCTTTTAAAGGTGCAGTTTTTGGGCCGGCACAAGCTTTACATGGAGCAACGTTCGTAGTGGATGCTGCCTTTATTTCTCAAGAGCTTGATGAAAATGGCATTGTGATTGATATTGGCTGCGCCTTAGATGTTCTTAAGGCAACCTTAAAGCCTTTGAATTACGTTAATCTAGATAATCTTCCGCAATTTAAAGGCGTGAATACAACTACAGAATTTCTAACTAAATATATCTTTGAGCAACTCGCTGCAGCAGCAAAAGCCAATAGTTTAGGCCGCCCGATCGAGGAGTTATATGCCATTCGCGTGACTATTTCTGAATCGCATATAGCAAGAGCGTGGTACGAAGGTAAGTTGCATTGAGTCCAGCATCTCCTTCATGTGTGAACACCTTTGTTTTCGCATACCCTGGAGATTTGCAAACAGTTAGCGGTGGCTATCTATACGATCGCTATATCGTCAGCGAGCTAACAGCGCAGGGTTGGGATATTGAGTTACTGAGTCTGGGTCCTAGCTTCCCTTTTCCAGAACAGAAAACGCTCCACGAAGCGGGGCAACTTTTATCTCAGATTCAGCCTGGTAAGCCGATTGTTGTTGATGGTTTAGCGCTCGGTGTCATGCCAGAGGCTATTGCTCAGGCATCCGCTAATCATCCTATCATCGCTTTGATACACCACCCATTGTCCTATGAGTCTGGTCTAACTATAGATCAACAAGTCAAGCTTCAGGGTAGCGAGAAATTAGCGCTTTCGTATGCGGATCACGTGATTACCAATAGCCCATTGACGGCTCAAACTCTGACGGAATCTTTTGGGGTCGATGATAAAAAAATCACTACCGTAATTCCGGGAACGAATCCGGTATCCGCTCCCTTGCATCAAGCGAGGGAATACTTTACCAGTCAAAACGAGTTTAAGTGGCTCTCTGTCGGCAGTATCATTCCTCGCAAAGCCTTTGATATCTTGATCGAAGCCCTTGCGCCCTTACATGAAATGCCCTGGAGTTTGTCTATTGTTGGTGATAACACTCGCGATGTGAAAGCGTATGCTGACTTGCTTAAAAATATCGCGCATTGTCAGTTGCAAGACCGAATTCGTATTCACGGCCTGATCGATAGTGTGCACCTAGATTCTCTTTACCGAGGGGCTGATGGATTCGTGCTCGCCTCTTTGTTTGAGGGCTACGGTATGGCATATGCAGAAGCCCTGTCACATGGGCTTCCAGTCGTAGGAACTAGTGGTGGGGCAATCTGTCAGACTGTTCCAAACTCTGCTGGGATACTGACTCCTCCGGGAGATGTCGCCAGTCTCACGGCAGCTTTGAAACTGGTGATGAGTGATCCAAATCGACGCGAGCAATTGTCTTTAGGCGCAAAAGAGGCTGCTGAAAAATTACCTACCTGGTCAGAATCTGCAAAAATATTTGCAAATGTTATTAAAGCTTATGGAACTTGTTAGTTAGGTTAGTAATTAATTTAACTGGATGCGTGATGAGCTGAGATCACAGTCAAACAGTACATCGCTACCCAGTAAATGGGTCTGTACCTCTAGCCGTGATGCTTGATCCATATGTTCAATGGCATTTAAATTAAAGCTGGCTCTCCCAGAGCCCATAATAATTGGGGCAACAATGATGTGAAGACGGTCTAAGCAATTTGCTTGCAAAAAACGAGAAATGGTTTCTGCGCCACCCTCAATTAAAACTCTCACCAGTCCTTCCGACCTCAAACTTTTTAGGATCATCGATGGCGCAAAACCTCCCTCGATCAGAGGCAGCGCAATGATCTTTACTCCTTTGGGTGCTTCTAACTCAAGCTCATCAGAAACAACCCATAATCTTTGAGCACCATCATCTCCCCAAATACGTGCTTTTGGATCCAGCCTCCCTCTGGGATCAATAACAACACGCGCTGGATTTTTTCCTTCAACAAGCCTTACGTTGAGCTGCGGATCATCTGCCAAAACGGTCCCAACCCCAACAACAACCGCATCGACGAGCGCCCTTAGTTGATGAAGGTGAACAAGGCCAGAGTGGCCGTTAATGTATCTGGATTGACCGGTCACAGTAGCAATACGCCCATCCATGGTTTGCCCTAGCTGACCAACCACCATCATAGAGTCAATCGTGGATATTCTGATGGGATCAAAAACGGCTTTGAGTGCCGAATTCGTGAGTATTTGAGGAGAAAAAAATTGGTCCAAAAAGGTGGGCCACTGCCCAATCGCCTCAGTATCGAGCTCTACTTTTTTATCTTGAGAATTTGACTCTAGGATGGTCACGAAGGAGCTTTTTTAAGGTGGTGAAAGACGGTAAAACTAATTTACCATAAGGTGCAATAATTGGTTTGTTCACAATTTTTAATGCTCACATCATGTTAATGCTTGACCCCCTGATAGAAGTTGATCGAGTCATTTCAGAGCTCCGTAGGGGCGGGATGGTTCGCCTTGAGGATTCTGGTAGCAGTATTGTGATGTTGGCAGTAGACGCCTTAAATACTGATAATTTCAAATTACTATCTCAGTTTGACTCCTCGCCTCTAGGTTTAGTTCTTACTGGCACCCGATTAAATGTTCTGGGTATCGATAAATCAGACAGACCAATTAGCTTTTTAACTGGTGCAGAGAGCCTATCCATTGAACTCGTTGAGTTCTTGGCAAATCCATTGTCTGCGCTCATGAGGCCTCCAAATTTAGATGACCTCATCATCAGAGATGCCAATACCTTAGAGGCCTCTTGTATTACGCTTGCTAAATTATCGAGATTACTACCCGCTGCTTTAGTCATCAAAGATTTGCCCTTGACTGATATTCCAACGGTCAAAGCATCTTTGATTGATGATTACATGAAAAATGCAGCCAATTCACTAACGCAAGTTAGTCAGGCTCGCGTACCGTTAGAGAATGCTGAAGATGCTCAAGTGATTGCTTTTCGTCCTCGAGATGGTGGCATAGAACATCTCGCAATCATCATCGGCAAGATTGACCCACTCAAACCGGTATTAGTGCGTTTGCACTCAGAGTGTTTTACGGGTGATTTAGTGGGATCCTTACGCTGTGATTGTGGGAGTCAGCTCAGGGGCGCAATTTCAGAAATGTCCAAGTCAGGCAGCGGTATTCTTTTATATCTTGCGCAAGAGGGGCGTGGAATTGGCCTCATCAATAAACTCCGAGCTTATCAACTTCAAGACTCAGGGTTCGACACTGTAGATGCCAATCTTCAACTTGGCTTTGATGCGGATGAGCGTAACTATCTACCAGCCGCTCAAATGCTCCAGCTGCTTGGTGTTCATCAAGTTCGGCTCATGACAAATAATCCTGCCAAAGTCGATTCACTGCAAAAGTGCGGTATTGAAGTATCTGAGAGGGTTCCTCATATTTACCCCTCAAATAAACATAATGATCAATATCTTCGTGTGAAAGCGAAAAAAAGCGGTCATTTGTTTGAGATATAAAGCTCAGGAATAAATAAAACTGCGGTAAATCAAGCCGCCCCTATTTTTTATCTGCAAACCAGATTCTCTGAAAAATTCCATCCCGCTTGATGATGAGGTGATTGAGGGCGGCCATCACATGTAATAGTGCTATTGCTAAGAGCGTCATTGCTAGCAAACCATGAATTTGGAAAAGCTGCTTAGCAATAGCCTCGTTTTTGGGTATGCCTGGCATTATCGGTAGTGAGTAGCCTCCAACTGTAATCAATGCTGGATAGGCGGTAACACCTGCCCAACCCAGCAGAGGTACGATCAACAATAATCCATAAAGCGTGTAGTGCACTACTGATGCAACTTTGACTACAAAGGGGGAGGTGCTGTTTGGGTAAGCGGGGGTTTTCGACTTCATTTTGAGAATAAACCTAAAAATAGTCAGCAGTAGAACTGTAAAACCGATTAATTTGTGCCACTCATAAAGCGTATTAGTGAGGCTGTCCCATAAATTGGCAACTGCTCTTTCCGTCATCCAAAAGCCCAAAATTGCCAGAACAAGGATGCTGCATGCGGTAAACCAATGTATTCCGCGGGCTATGGTTGAATGTCTGTTTATCAAGGCTTCCCCCCGTAATTTTTCATGAATTAAGGCTTGGGTCTGAATATTCATGGAGGGCTTAAATTGCCCCTCAAACAGGTATTTAATTTACATGATTTAATGTCAGCAAGATCAACTTTTATTAATTTATTTGCTTATTTATGCCTCGTCGCAACTCACCTAATCAAATACAGGATCTAGAGGATTTGAGTCAGCTCGACAATATTGTCTGTGATAAGCGCAGGGGTCAGCGCTCGACGGCAAAAAAGGCTAGGCGTAACCGCCATTATGAGAAGCAATTTATTCGCAATACCGTAACCCGATTGCCTCTGACTGAGGCCATCAATTAATCAGTCAGCAAATTCATTGTTGCTGTCAATACTTAAATAAGGAAGCCATGTTTAGTCACATTATGTTGGGCGCAAATGATTTGGAAGTCTCAAGAGACTTTTATGATGCAGCTCTAGGAGCATTGGGAGTTAAGCCAGGCAGCTTCAGTCATAACAAATATTTCTATCGTGGTCCCGGTGGTGTTTTCGCGATTACTAAGCCTATTGATGGCAAGGAAGCAACTCATGCCAATGGGGGGACGATTGGTTTTACTGCTAAATCCATGGCTGATGTAGATGCGTTTCATGCTATTGGTGTGGCGCATGGCGGTAGTTCTTGCGAGGGCGATCCAGGTTACCGCGAGGGCGTAGCCGGCACTATTTACATAGCGTGGTTAAGAGATCCCGCTGGTAATAAGATCTGTGCAATGCATAGACCTCCTAAATGATCTGTAGGATGAATTCTCTACGCACTTCAATATTGACTGGGCTATGGCTTAGTTCATGTCTAGTGGCTATGCCAGTTGCTGCGCTGGAATTTTCTGATATTGCCTCAGAGGGTGAAATTAAATTCTTAAAAGAGCGCCCAGACCCAGGCGCCTATTCATTTCAGTCTAGAGTAAAAATTACCCCATCAAGCTTAGAGAGCGGCAGTGTTGATATTGCGACCTGTCATATTCAGCTCGATCCCATTCGGAAGGTAGTAATTGTTTTTAATCCTGAAAGAGTCCAAGCGATTGCAGTAAAAAGTATGAGCAAGATAGCCTCTGCTGAAATCAAGGGCAATCAAGTGACTTTGTCAGATGTTGAGCGCGGCGCTACGGTGTGCATTGATTTAAGATCCCGGGCCTTAGATAAGATTTCAGATTCAACTTATCAACTCAATGCAGGTCCACTGATGAGGCGGTATTTTGATGGCTACCTGCCAATGTCAGCGCAACTCAGGGTAGATTGGCCTAAAGATATGTTCGCTGTACAAAGTACGCTGCCTGAAAAAAAGGAAGGCGTTCAGGTCCTTGAGGGCAATGATGGCATGCAGTTAGATGTTACCTTTGCAGGAAAAATGACCGCCCAAATCATTTTGAAGAAAATTGATTAATTAGTTAGCCTTTTACAAAATACGGCATTTAGCTACTTAGCTTCTTTCTTTTTGGCGTCAGCATCACTTGAGCAAGTAGCGCCAAAATAGCAGCCGGTACCGCGCCAGCAAGCATGAGCGCGTGATCGTTGACGGCAAGTCCAGCGACTATGCGATCTCCAAATCCGCCGGCACCTACTAGTGCTGCTAGGGTGCAGGTACCAACCCCAATCACCGTTGCTGATGCCAAACCCGTCATGATGACTGGTCGAGCAAATGGAAGCTCGATTGACCATAGTAATTGCCACTCATTGCAACCCAGAGCGAGCGCCGCTTCTTTGAGATTTGATGGAACTTCTACCAAGCTAATATGGGTTGCATTGACAATGGGTAGCAGGCCGTAGAGAAATAAAGCCAACACTGCCGGTACAGCCCCTATTTGATCTAGGAGAGCAATCAATATCGTCAACAGTGCAAGTGAGGGTATGGTTTGCAAAATACCAGTAGCCCCTAAAATCCAAGCCGTATATCGGGGTCGTCGATACGCCAGAATGCCTAGAGGAATGCCGACCAAAAGAGCCATCGCTGAAGAGATCGCCACTAGCAGAACATGGTCACGCAGGGCGGTAAAAAAATCTGGGCCAAAGAGTAGCTTAAAAAATCGGGAGAGCTGAGTGGGTTTTTGTTGTTCACTTGCGCTGACGTTTAAGAATGCATGCGCTACTTTTTCAAAGCTGAGGCCTGACTCAGCTAATCCATTGAGTTTAGCCATAGTGGCTTCATCTAATTTTCCCTCTAAGCTTTGTAAGGGCATTTCATCAAAATCAGAGCGCATTAATAGCACGGCATCGTAGCGTGGAAATGCCTTCCGATCATCTTCTAATAGAACCAGATCCTTTTGCGCAATTGCAGCATCGGTAGAGTAGGCGTCAACAATATCAACATCGCCTCGTGCCAGAGCATCGTAGGCTAGACCATGCTCTAGCACTTTCCCTGGTTTGATTGTTAAGTCGTAATTTTTAACCAGCGTAGACCAACCATCTGCCCGAGTCTTAAATTCTGGGGATAAGGCGATCCGCAAAGTGGCTTGCTGCTCAGCACTGAGATTTGCAATATCACTAATACGCACAAGGCCTAAGTTTCTTGCTTGCTCTGCCCTCATGGCAAGTGCATAGGTGTTATTAAACCCAAGTGGTGTTGCTACTTTTAAGCCCTTAGGTTTAAGCCAGATATTGAGCTCACGTAGTGAGGCTTGGGTTTCTGGGCGCTTTAGAATTTCTCGCAGAATGGTGCCGGTGTATTCTGGGTAAACATCAATCTGACCCGTTTCCAATGCTTGAATGACGATCGCAGTATTGCCAAGACCTTGTCGATGGATAGCTTGTACGCCAGCATCACGTAATATTTGATTGACCAGTTCCCCAAGTACATAGCTTTCTGTGAATCGCTTCGAGCCAACGACGGTATTTTTTTCGATAGGCTGCGCCATTACGGAGCAGCTGATGGCCACCCCCATACACAGGCTGAGCTTGATCCAAAACGGAAAAATAAATTTGCTGAAGTACAAGTGAGTTAGGCCTCATTAAGAACGCAAAATCCCATCATAAAAGCCTTTGGCTAATCTTGCCTGGCTAGCTAGACTTTAGTCTTCGACTCTTACGCGTACGCTCATAAAAATCATTTGGCTTAAGGCGAACCCATTTGATAAAGGACGTCATTTGGTTTTGAAGTTGAAGCTCTTCTATTGTGTTGTATTGGCGAGCTAGCTCAGTTTCGGTAAAGAGGGCATGTATTTGCCGATGACAAATTCGGTGTAATGCGATAGTTTGACGACCCCCATGTGACTTAGGAATCAGGTGGTGTAAATCTCTGTGAAGCTTAGGAATATTCCTACCGCAAAGAGGGCACAGTGATTCCTCCTCCATCGGTGCTGTTGGAATTGAAAATTCTGCTTCGATTTGTTTTTTCTTAATTCGACCGGTCACGATTTGTCTGAGCAATGAACAAAAAATATCCTTTTTACTTTACAGTAAATACGAAGTACGTGTTCTCACGTGTAAGGGGTGATCTTGCTTGCTAGCCTGGCTAGAGCTATAGGGTCGAGCTATAACTACTTACATCAGGCCTTTGTTTATTGGGTTTATGAACTGATATAGTTCCGATAGTGATAAAGCAGAGAGGCTCTTCTTTATCTTGAAGTAAAAATAATTCCCTCATTTTTTGGCTATACAAAGCTTTGCCACTTGATAGACCGGATCCAAATCCCAAAGCATTGGCCATAAGTAAAACATTCTGTATTGCACACCCTGCAGAAATGAGTTTTTCTTGCTCGGGAATATTATCGAGAGTATTGTTTAGTTTGACGGTAGCCAACAAAAGTAAGGGCCCTCGGAAGGCCTTCTGTTTTGCTTCATCAATTTGAATTACGCTTGCAGCAGGATCTCTTTCAATAAGAGCGTCTGCAAATAGCTGGCCCAGTAAGCTACGACTAGTAGGGCTAACCTCATAAAAGTGCCAAGGTGTTATTTTTCCATGATCAGGGGCTGCTCCAGCGGTGCTCAGAATTTCTAATTTCTGTGCCAAGTTGGGACCTGGTGCTACGAGTCTCTTGGGTGAGACGTGCTGTCGGCTGTGAATGAGGGCGCTTGCAAATCCCCCAAAAGAATCTGTAGCGTTAGAAATCAAAATGACTTAGTCCTGGATGATCATCTGGCCTTCTACCTAGAGGCCAAAAAAACTGCCTATCGGTTTCTTTAATTGGCAAATCATTGATGCTGGCAAATCGTCTCATCATAAAACCATTTTCGTTAAATTCCCAGTTTTCGTTACCAAAGCTACGGGACCAGTTACCAGAATCATCACGGCATTCATAAGCGAAGCGAACGGCAATTCGATTATCTGTATATGCCCACAGTTCTTTGATTAGGCGATATTCAAGTTCCTTGGCCCACTTGCGACGCAAAAACTCTTTTACTTGTTCCCGACCTTTGGGAAATTCAGCTCTATTCCTCCAGACGGTATCTTCTGTGTAGACCAGAGAAACCTTCTCTGGGTCTCTAGTATTCCAGGCGTCCTCAGCCATGCGAATCTTTTGTATGGCAGTTTCTTTGGTGAAGGGAGGTAGAGGTAGCTTCTGTTCCATTGATTTGTCCGTTCTTAAAAAAGGGGATGGCGATAGAGATTGTTACTTGAAGCCTATCGTTCTGGTGATCATATTGGCCTGATGCAGAATAGAATTTGGACAAGTAATTTCACCTGACAATATTTTTTTCGTCACTATAGCTGTAGATTTTGCATCGATTGCTGCAAATGGATTTGAGTCGGAAAAGCGTTCTTCTGGGCTGGTTTTTTCATTTCCATTTGAGAATAAAAAGTGCATTTCCGGAAGTCTTTGTAGGGATGCTGTTGGTTCGCCCTCGCTACCTCTCATTAAAATCGCATTAGCTGAGCGCAACTGAAAGTATTCTCGTAATTTTTCTGGGTACTCTGGATGGGTGTAGTTCGATAGTTGCAAAGCATCATGGGAGCTTGGGTTAATCAGTTTTGCGAGTACATGCCCTGTGTTGCGAAGACCAATACGCTCTCTAAGGTCCAGTAGTTTTTGAAGTGCTGGTGAAATGATGCTAAGTGGGCAGAAGATGGGTGTGTTTAAGTTCAGCAAAGAGCCGCATTCGATTGAGTTGCTGAGGATTGGCCAATCCAGCGACTTAAAAATTTCATAACTCGTTACTCTCGCCTGATCATTTTCTATGCCCTGAATGAGAACAGTAAATCCTTGGCTAGAAAGTATGCCAGCCAAAAGTGGCGTCAGGTTAGCCTGCTTTCGTGCACCGTTATAACTTGGTAGAACTACGCATGGACGTGAGCCTGGATTGATTAGATTTAAATGGGGCTCTAGTGCATCCATAAATCCCAATAGTTCAGGGACGGCTTCGCCTTTAATGCGCATTGCAATGCAAAATGCACCAAGCTCAAGATCACTGACATTGCCATTCAGGATTTGAGTAAACACCTCATTTGCCTGATTGCGATCAAGGCTGCCCGCACCTTTACTGCCTCGCCCAATAATTTTTAAAATAGAACTAATACTCATAATCTGATTATGCGGACACTTCTGCCCCCACGAAGAAGTTAGTAACAATCTGTTTCACTTCAGGCTTACAAGAGCCACAATTAGTTCCGCAGTGAGTTTCTGATTGGAGGGCGGACATGGCTTCATCTAGGCTGGTACTTGCTGGCATTTTTGCTAAATGGAGCATGATCGTATCGGCGGACACATTGAAGCAATTACAAATAGCTTTCCCTTTGGGTTTGATCTCAAGAGGTGGCTTACTCAATGGCATCAACAGTGATCTGCCTAGAGCTTTTGCATCTAGACCACTTTCTAGATACTCCCTCAGCCAAGCAGTGCTAGCCAAACTCTCAATTGAACCTGTGAGCATCGCAGATAAGACCGTATCGCGGGCCCTAACCAGTCGAACAATGCCTCTGCGCTTATCGCTATAGCGCATCACAGGCTCTGCTGTTTCTTCATCTAGTTTGAACTTGCGAATTACTTCTTTCAGAGAGAGTGCAGCCAAAGATTCTGGCTCTTCAAGAGGGTCACCATGATGTGCTGCTTTAAAAGAGACCCCGATGAGATCGCTATCTTGTTCTCTGCCAAATAATACGCATTGCGCCGAATCGAACTGAGCTAAAAGCTTACGCAAGTTATTTTGAATAGAAAATGCTTCACTTTTGTGAAACAAACCAAATGCTACCAATTGCCATGGCAGATTTGCTGGCAAGATTTTGACTGCAGAGTGCTTTAACTCTGGCTGGCCAGAAACTGGGTCAATCAGGTTGCAGGTTAAACCGTTGACCCCGCGACTTGGTGTTTTGCCTGCGGCACCGGAGATAAATTCAGAGCCCCAGTGCATGGCAATAAAGGCTTGCGATGAGGCGATATCTTCTGATACTTTTACTGGAAAAATCTCGCTTCCACGGCGGCTGGTGACATGAACTAGATCACCATTCTCCAGATTCATCCTCCCCGCATCTTTAGGTGAGAGTTCTACGCAAGGTTCGGGTGAGTGAGCATATAGAGTGCCGACTGTTCCAGTTCTACTCATGCCATGCCATTGGTCACGTAAGCGCCCTGTATTTAAAGCGAAAGGGTAGCGCGCATCTACAGATTCAGCTGTTGCTTTATACGGGGCAGCAATAAAGTGCGCTTTCCTATCTTTGGTAGGGAAGACACCATTTTCATAAAGTCGTTTTTTGCCAAAGAAATTACCTGTTGGCATTGGCCATTGTTGTGGCCCACGCTCTTCAAGAATTTGATAGCTAAGGCCGGTAATATCGAGATCACGACCTCTAGTGCTTTCACGATGCTCATTCCAAATATCTTCTTGCCCACTGTACGGAAAGAGGGTTGAGACACCCTCTTTTCTGTTCCCAGATAAGAGCGCCTCCAGAGCGCGTCCAATATCGAGGGCAATTTGCCAATCATGTTTAGCTGACTCGTATGGATCGATTGCGGGATTTACCTTCGAAATCCTTCGCTCTGAATTGGTTACGGTGCCTACTTTCTCAGCCCAGGTCGTCGCTGGTAGAAGTACATCTGCATAAAGCGTTGTGGCTGTATGCGCATAGGCCTCTTGAACAACGACAAACTCAGCTTTGCTCAGACCCTCATGAACAGCATTCAAATCTGGCATGGATTGCGCAGGATTCGTGCAAACAATCCAGATAGCTTTCAGTGATCCAGTACGCAATGCCTCGAACATCGGGATTGCGCTAAGTCCAGGTTTTTCAGGAACGGAGTGAACGCCCCATAAACTAGCTACTTCGGCGCGATGTTCTGGATTGGCAAGATCTCTATGGGCCGATAGCAGGTTGGCTAAACCACCTACCTCTCTACCACCCATAGCATTGGGCTGACCAGTAAGAGAGAAGGGTCCCGCACCTGCTTTACCAATTTGACCGGTAGCCAGATGTAAATTTACTAGGGTTGCATTCTTAGCTGTACCAGACGCTGATTGGTTAAGTCCTTGGCAATACATCGATAGCGTAGCAGGTGACTGTGCAAACCATTGCGCTGCTTGGAATAAATCTTTTTCTTTAATGCCGCAGATTTCGCTCACGGCCTTGGGTGTGAAATCCCTCACAAGATCTCGGAGTGCATCAAAACCTTCGGTGTAGGATTTGATATACGACTCATCAATCCATTTTTCCCAGAGCATGATGTATAGCATGCCGTGATAAAGCGCGACATCGGTACCTGGCTGAATTTGAAGGTAGAGATCTGCCTCTTTTGCAGTATCCGTTTTTCTGGGATCCACAACGATGACTTTTAGGTCAGGATTTTTTTTGCGTGCATCCTCTAGACGTCTATAAAGAATAGGGTGCGCAAATGCGGTATTCGATCCTGTAATGAAAATAGTTGAAGCGGAGTCTATATCTTCATAACAACAAGGGGGTGCATCCATTCCCAGTGTTTGCTTGTACCCTGCAACGGCGCTAGACATGCACAAGCGAGAGTTGGTGTCGATATTATTAGATCCAATAAGACCCTTCATGAGCTTATTGAAGACGTAGTAGTCCTCTGTTAATAGCTGACCTGAAACATAGATTCCAACAGATTCTGGGCCATGCTCTTTGATGATGTCGGCAAATTTCTTAGCAACAGTTTCGATTGCTTGAGGCCAAGTGACATCGATTGGCTCCTTCCCCCTTGTGTTCCTTACTGCTGGCGAACCTAGGCGAGATTGTTTTTGCAGGCTAGGATTTGCGGTGAGGTGAAGCGTAGAGCCTTTGCTACAAAGTCTGCCAAAGTTTGCTGGATGGTTTGGATCGCCACGGACTCCGGTGACTTCTAGATTTCCATTGCTAGATGGTGTTGTTTCGATAATGACACCGCAACCAACACCACAGTAGCAACAGGTACTTTTAACTTCAGCCATGAGTAGCTTGCAATTCTTCCCGGCTTAACCAGACCACACCAGATTCGACTTTGACTGCAAAAGACTTGGCGCACCCTTCATCAGGAGCGACAGCGCAACCAGTAGAAAGATCAATGTTCCAAGAGTGCAGGGGGCAGGTGACTGATTTGCCATGAACGATCCCTTGGGAGAGGGGGCCACCCTTATGGGGGCATTCATCTAGCACGGCAAATACTTCATCCTCTGAGTTCCTGAAAATAGCTATTTGACCAGCGGGCGCCTGAATAACGCGAGAGCCCAGCACCGGAATCTCTTGAACGGTAGTAATCTTTTGCCAATCTTTTGATGGTGAGCTATTAGACATTACCCACCTCAACAATCGGAATGGTTTTGAATTGGCGAATATCGACACCAGCTCTCTCGAAATCCTTCCAAGGATCTGGAGCGTCTTTTAAATCAAACAATAGTCTCTCATACAGGGCTTTGCGACTTTCGGAGTCCTCAACTACTTTTTGCTTAATATATTCCATACCAACTCTAGCTAGGTAATGGACAGTGCGATCTAAATACCATGCCTCTTCGCGATATAACTGTAAGAATGCTCCGGAATACTCACGTACTTCTTCATCTGTTTTAACCTTGCAGAGAAACTCGGCAACTTCAGTTTTAATGCCGCCATTGCCACCGATGTACAGCTCCCAGCCCGATTCGACACCGATAATGCCAACGTCTTTAATGCCAGCTTCAGCGCAGTTCCGTGGGCAGCCTGAGACCGCCAACTTGACTTTGTGTGGTGCATACATACCGAAGAGCATTCTTTCAAGATCAACGCCCATTTTCATAGAAGACTGTGTACCAAAACGGCAGTGTTCATCACCAACACAGGTTTTTACTGTACGAATAGATTTGCCGTAGGCATGGCCTGATGGCATATCTAGTTCTTTCCAAACAGCTGGTAGGTCATCCTTTTTGATGCCGAGTAAGTCAATTCGTTGACCGCCGGTAACCTTAACTGTTGGAACTTTATATTTTTCGGCAACATCTGCAATTCTGCGAAGTTCAGACGGAGTTGTTAATCCACCGTACATTCTTGGAATGACGGAATAAGTACCATCCTTCTGAATATTGGCATGGGCGCGCTCGTTAATAAAGCGTGACTGTGGATCATCCTTAGCCTCGTGCGGCCAAGTGGAAATCAAATAGTAGTTCAGAGCGGGGCGGCAAGTTGCGCAACCATTTGGTGTTCTCCAGCCCAATTCAGTGCGAACTTGCTCTTGAGAGATTAAATGACCGGTACGTATAGCTTGACGAATCTCATCATGGGATAGGTCAGAGCATCCACAAATCGATTTCTTCCTTGGGGTGGCTGAATAGTCTGTACCTAGAACATTCATGAGTACTTGCTCAACTAACCCTGTACATGATCCGCAAGAGCTACTGGCTTTGGTGCATTTCTTAACTTCATCCAAAGTAAAGAGGCCTTGTTCACGAATAGCCTTAACAATCGTGCCTTTGGTAACGCCATTACAGCCACAGATTTCATCCGCATCTGTCATGCCAGCCGCTTTGTTGTGACCTTGATGGCCAACGTCACCAATATTGGACTCGCCAAACATGAGGGTGTCGCGAATTTCTGCGATGCTCTGTGCATCTCGCATCAACTTAAAGTACCAGGTGCTATCTGCAGTGTCACCAAACATGCAGGCGCCAATCAAACGATCATCTTTTAGAATTAGCTTCTTATAAACACCACCTATTGGGTCGGCTAAAGTGATTTCCTCGGTACCTTCACCACCCATAAAGTTTCCGGCAGAAAAGAGATCAACTCCGGTAACTTTTAACTTGGTAGAGGTGACAGACCCTTCATAGCGACCAATTCCGTATTCGGCAAGATGGTTTGCGCAAACTTTAGCCTGTTCAAATAAAGGAGCAACTAAACCATAAGCAGTGCCACGATGACTTGCACACTCACCCACCGCATAGACTCTTGGATCGAAAGTCTGCAGGGTATCGTTCACCACGATTCCACGTTGACAATGGAGGCCAGCAGATTCAGCGAGAGCCGTGTTCGGCTTGATACCAGCTGCCATTACCACTAAGTCTGCAGGAATCTCTAGGCCACCTTTAAATCGAATATGTCCCACGCGATCACCGGCAGCATTCGGAATCAAAGCTTCGGTTGACGTTTGGAGTAGAAACTTAAGACCTTTGGCCTCAAGTGACTTCTGCAGTAGACCTGCGGCAGTTTTATCTAACTGTCTTTCCATGAGCCATTCGGATAGATGAACTACCGTAACACTCATGCCTCTTAGAGCTAGCCCATTAGCTGCCTCAAGCCCCAGCAAGCCACCTCCGATAACGACTGCATTTTTGTGGCGCGTTGCCACATCAATCATTTCATTGGTATCTTTGATATCGCGATAGGCAATCACACCTGGTAAATCATTCCCTGGTACTGGAAGGATGAAGGGTAATGATCCAGTTGCGAGCAGTAGGCGATCATAGCTCTCTACAGTGCCATCATCTGCTGTGACAGTCCGCTCTTTGCGATCAATCTTGGTGATTGTTTTGCCAAGATGTAACTGAATGCCGTTGCTCTTGTACCAATCCAGATCATTTAGGATGATTTGCTCAAGTGTTTGCTCTCCAGCTAGTACTGGAGAGAGCAGGATGCGGTTGTAGTTAGGATGGGGTTCGGCTCCGAAGATAGTGATGTCATAAAGCTCGGAGTTGAGCTTCAATAATTCTTCGATGGTCCGAACGCCGGCCATCCCATTGCCAATCATGACGAGTTTCTGTTTTTTCATGCTTTGATCTTGAAGCTATCTGCATAAGCTGCAGGGTTAGAGCCATTCCATACGACGCCATCAAATAATTTGCTCGAACGCATATCGCTTTTTGGCAATGGAGTTTTTGAGGCTGTTGCAGCATCTTTGTAAATGGCAATGTTGTTTACTTTTTTAGCAACTGCCAAATAATCTGGATGCTCTTTCAGCAGGCCCCAGCGCTTATGCTGTGTCATAAACCACATACCGTCTGAGAGGTACGGGAATGTTGCAAGACCGCTGTTATAAAACTTCATGGCATTAGGGTCATCCCAAGTTTTACCAATGCCATTGTTGTACCGACCCATCATGCGATCCTGGATCACGTTGACATCTGTGTTGACAAAAGAGGGTGCTGATACCACTTCGGCCGTGCTGTGTTTGTTTGAGGTCGATGCATCAATGTATTTGCCAGCCTCCAAAATTGCTGCAGTAACCGCGCGGCAGGTGTTGGGATATCTTTTGGCAAAGTCTGAGGTAGTGCCTAAGGCTTTTTCTGGATGATCTTGCCAGATAGCCTGAGTCGTAATGGCAGTAAAGCCAATGCCGTCAATGATGGCACGAGCATTCCATGGCTCCCCTACACAATAGCCATCCATATTGCCGCTACGCATATTGGCAACCATTTGTGGCGGCGGTACGGTAATAATTTTTGCGTCTTTAAACGGGTTGATACCGTAGTTTGCAAGCCAGTAGTAGATCCACATGGCGTGTGTACCGGTTGGGAAAGTCTGCGCAAAGGTATAGTCGCGCTTTTCTTTGTCCATCAGCGCTTTCAAGCTAGCACCGTCAGTAACACCTTTTTGATACAAAGCCTTAGACAGGGTGATTGCCTGGCCATTATTATTGAGAGACATAAGCAAGGACATATCTTTTTGTTGGCCACCAATGCCCATTTGTAGGCCATACATCATTCCGTAGAGAATGTGAGACATATCATTCTCACCATTAACTAGCTTGTCGCGAATGGCTGCCCATGAAGCTTCCTTAGTTGGAATAATCTTGACGCCATATTTCTTGTCTAGCCCAAGGTGATTGGCCATGATGACTGATGAGCAGTCAGTGAGCGCAATAAAGCTCACCTTTACGTCAGTTTTCTCAGGAGCATCTGAGCCTGCAGCCCATGCACCAGCTTTGACCATAGGGTCGATGAGAGACAAAATACTTGCTGACCCAATGGATTGAATGAGCTTTCTTCTAGTTGGATTTGTATCCGTCACAGTAGAAGCTGTGTCCTTGCTAATAAGTACTTGAGTT